>JAITMH010000087.1 GCA_031277445.1 Burkholderiales bacterium | reverse complement strand
ACCCGTTCCGCGAAACCGTCGCTCGTGACGGTTGCACGCTCGACGACGCGATTGAAAACATCGACATCGGCGGCCCAAGCATGGTGCGCGCCGCCGCAAAAAACTGGAAACACGTCGGTGTCGTTGTCGAACCCGCCGATTACCCGGCGTTGCTCGATGCGCTCGACAAGCACGGCAACGCGCTACCGGAGGCGTTGCGTTTCGACCTGTCGCGCAAAGCGTTCGCGCACACCGCTTCCTACGATGGCGCGATAGCCAACTGGCTCACCGCTCGTAATGAAGAAGGCGTTGCGGAAGATTTCCCGCAATCGTTTCATTATCGTGGCGTGTGCGCACAAACCTTGCGTTACGGCGAAAACCCGCATCAGAAAGCCGCGTTCTACCGCGACGAAACACCGCCTGATGGTTCGCTCGCCACCTTCACATTGTTACAAGGGAAAGCGTTGTCGTACAACAACCTCGCCGACAGTGACGCCGCCTGGGAGTGCGTCAAGGCGTTGTCCGCCACCGCCTGCGTGATTGTCAAGCATGCCAATCCGTGCGGCGTTGCCGTTGCCGACAACGCGCTCGATGCTTACCGCAAAGCCTGGGCGACCGATCCGGTATCAGCGTTCGGCGGCATCATCGCGTTCAATAACGCGGTTGATGAGGTTGCCGCCGCCGCTGTTTGTGAACAATTTCTGGAAGTATTGATTGCGCCCGCCTATACCGACGGCGCGAAAGCCGTGCTTGCAAAAAAACCGAATGTGCGCGTACTGGAAATCGCGTTACCGAAAACGGGCGATGATTCATTGATTCTCGACTTCAAACGAATCGGCGGCGGATTGCTGGTGCAAAGCGCCGACAACTTCACTGCTGCATCTGACACCTGGCGCGTCGTCACCCAAAAAGCGCCGACCGCCGATGAAATGCGCGACCTCGTGTTCGCCTGGAATGTCGCCAAATACGTCAAGTCGAACACCATCGTCTATGCCCGTCATCTGCAAACGGTGGGTGTCGGTGCGGGTCAGATGAGTCGGATTGATTCGGCGCGGATCGCCGCATTGAAAGCGCAACAAGCCAATTTGACTTTGCAAGGTTCGGTGGCGGCTTCCGACGCTTTCTTCCCGTTCCGCGATGGCCTCGATGTCATCATTGATTATGGCGCAACCGCTGTGGTACAACCCGGTGGCAGCCTGCGCGATGAAGAAGTGATTGCTGCCGCCAACGAGCGCGGCATTGCGATGGTGTTAACCGGCATGCGCCATTTCCGTCATTGATGCGAAGCTTTTCATTGATTTTGCCCGACAATGAAAAAATATATTTTCTCCTTCATGTTGATGCTGATTGCGGCGAGCGGTTCCGCTCCGGCGCTTGCCGCTTTTGCATGTGACGACTTGATCGAGTGGTTGGGCAAACCCTGTAGTCATCTGTCACAGACGTATCGGGACGGCGATACCGAAATTCTGATCTCCGGCTTTGCCTGGCATCTGCCGATGACGTACACCAAAGAAAAGCGCGATGAGTTGAATGAGTACGCGATCGGTTTTGGCATGGGGCGCACCATTGAAGAACCCAATGGTGACACGCGTGCGGTGTTTTTAATGGCCCTCCTTGAATCACACAAAAAAATTCAATGGAACCTCGGCTATTCCTGGTCAACTTACTGGGGGGAAAGAGATTCGCTTCAGGCCGGACTGGGCTACACCGCGATGATTGTGCAACGCCCCGACATCTTTCACGGCATTCCCTTTCCAGCCGCTTTGCCGCTGGTGTCGCTGCGTTACAAGGAAGCCACGCTGGTGACGACGTTCATTCCGACCATCGGCGGCGGTGTCAATAACGGCAGCGTGTTGTACGTGTTTGGCCGTTATACTTTCAAGTAATCTTTTTTTCAATATTTGCAAAATGAATCTTCTTATTATCGGTAATGGCGGACGTGAACATGCCTTCGCCTGGAAAGTGGCGCAATCGCCGCGCATCGCCAAAGTTTTCGTCGCGCCCGGCAACGCCGGTACTGCGCGTGAAGAAAGCGTTATCAACATCCCGATTTCGCCGACACCTGATCATTTTTCCGAGTTGATCGAATTTGTGCGCCGCGAAAACATTGCGATGACCCTCGTCGGCCCGGAAGCGCCGCTCGCCGCGGGCATCGTCGATGCGTTCCGAAAAGCCGGCTTGCGCATCTTCGGCCCGACACAAGCCGCCGCGCAACTCGAAAGCTCGAAAGATTTCGCCAAGCGTTTCATGCAGCGGCATGGTATTCCTGCCGCGTTCTCGCAAACCTTTACCGATCCCGACGCCGCCCGCGCCTATGTCGAAACGCATGCGCTGCCGGTCGTGATCAAAGCCGATGGACTGGCAGCAGGCAAGGGCGTCGTCGTCGCGGTGACACGCGAAGAAGCGTTGGCGACCGTTACCGACATGTTGAGCGGGCATGCGATGGGTGATGCCGGCGCTCGCGTCGTGATCGAAACATTTCTCGAAGGCGAAGAAGCCAGTTTCATCGTGATGAGCGATGGCGTTCACGTTTTGCCGCTGGCTTCGAGTCAGGATCACAAGCGGCTGCGCGACAACGACGAAGGCCCCAACACCGGCGGTATGGGCGCGTACTCCCCCGCACCCGTCGTCACCCCCGAATTGCACGCCCGCATCATGCGTGAAATCATCGTGCCGACCATTCAGGGAATGGCAGAGGAAGGCCACCCATTCACCGGTTTCCTCTACGCCGGTGTGATGGTCAGTCCGCAAGGCGATCCGTATGTGATCGAATTCAACTGTCGGATGGGCGACCCTGAAACACAACCGATCATGATGCGTTTGCGTACCGATCTCGTCGATCTCATTGAGCACGGCATTGACGGAACACTCGATACCGTTGAATGCGAATGGACCCGGCAAGCCGCGCTTGGCGTTGTACTCGCTGCGCCCGGTTATCCGCAAGCGCCGAAAACCGGTGCGTCGATTGCGGGACTCGATGCTGATAGTGACAGCAAAGGCATGGTCAAAATATTTCATGCAGGCACACGGCAAGAGGGCGACGCCGTTGTCACTTCCGGTGGTCGCGTGCTGTGCGTGACCGCGCTTGGCGAATCCATCAAACTCGCACAACGCGCCGCTTACAAAATCGCCGACGCCGTGACCTTTGAAGGCAAACAGTGCCGCCGCGATATCGGCTATCGGGCGCTGGCGAGACAGGGATCAGACGTCAGGGATTAGGAATCAGAAAAACATCGTCTCACGCGGAAGCGCAAAGAAGAGGTAGCCCGGACAAGCGAAGCGCCGTCCGGGGACATTTTATTTCACGCGGAGACGCGGAGAGCGCGGAGCGGTGCTTTGAAGCCCTCCCCTTCAAGGAGAGGGTTTGGGTGGGGATGGGGTTGCTTTGTTTTCACAAATCGGGGTTAAGCAAAAAACAACCGCGAGGCCTCTATGCTTTTTCTATGCGTTATTTGCGGTTAAGACTAAAATACTGATCATTTATGGAGAAGATTGTGTCTGACGACAGCGGATTGCGCGAAACCACCATCGACAGCACTGTTGTATTCGAAGGCGTGTTGCTGCATGTGCGGCGCGACACCGTGCGTCTGCCGAACGAAAA
>JAITMH010000133.1 GCA_031277445.1 Burkholderiales bacterium | reverse complement strand
ATCAGCGTTTCAAAACATTGCATTGCATCCGGTGCGCTCACTTGTTTTCCCCTTCATCGAAATACGCTTGAAGTATCACTTGCGCTGCGACGGCATCGCGCATCGCTCGTGCTGCTTTTCCGCCATGCCCGCCATACTGACCGCTTTCTTCAAGCAGGCTTTGCGCCACCTGTGTGGTCAAGCGCTCATCCACCAGCGCTACCGGCAGTCGAAACATTTCTTCCAGCCAGCGTGCGAAACGTCGGGCGTGTTGCGTCATTTCATGTTCAGCGCCGTCAACATGCACCGGAAATCCAACGATCAGTTTCTGTGGCTGCCACTCGGAAATCAAAGCACGAAGCGCTGCCTCCCTCGCTTCGCGTCGCTCGGCATGCAATGTCGTCAATGGCCGTGCGGTCTGCGTCAGTGTATTGCCGATCGCCACGCCAATGCGTTTGCGTCCGAAATCGAACGCCAGCAATGTTGATGGCGCGTTCGGCTCAGGCGCAAGCACAGGCGTCACTTCAGGCATGACCGGCGTTACCGGAAAAATGCAGCGGATCGACGCCCAGCCGCCGCATCGCTTCATGGATTCGCGCTTCCGACGCGCATTGAAAGAGCAGCTTTTCCGCATCGTCTCCGGGAATCGTCAGCCAGGCATTTTGCGCCAGTTCCTGTTCCAGTTGCCCCGCCGACCATCCCGCGTAACCAAGCGACACCAGCACTTCTTCCGGCCCTTCGCCGCGCCCCATCGCTTCCAGCACGTCACGCGAGGTCGTCATGCCGATTTCTTCGCTAACGGGCAGCGTCGATTGCCAGTTGCCGACCGGTCGGTGCAGAATGAAACCACGGTCGCCGCAGACAGGCCCGCCCCAATACACCGGCGCACCGTGCCAATGGTTGTCGAACGACGACACGCCGGCGCCGTCAAACAATTGCGCGACGCTCATGTTGGTTTGACGGTTGACGACGATCCCCAACGCGCCTTCGTCGCCGTACTCGCAGAGGTAAATCAGCGCATGAGAAAACGGACCTTCGTCACCCAAAGCGGGCATCGCCAGCAGAAAGGAACCCTTCAGATTCATTAATTCTGACGAAGGGGCGTCGGTGATGTCCGCCGTTTCCGTTTCAACGTCCGATGACTGCGGCGCGGTTTTCTTTTTTGCCATCATGTTCTCCTAACGCATCCCCGGCAGCATTCCCCGCATGCCGCGCATCATTTTGTTCAGGCCGCCTTTCGCCACCATTTTCATCATTTTCTGCGTCTGCTCAAACTGCTTCAACAGTTGATTGACTTCCTGCACCGTCACGCCGGCGCCAGTCGCAATCCGCCGTTTGCGCGATGCCTTGATGATCTCCGGTTTGCGGCGCTCGGCGAAGGTCATCGAATAAATGATTCCTTCCATCCGCATGATTTTCTTTTCCTGCAGCGGCGCGTTCTGCGCCGCCTGCGCCAGTTCAGTCGGTAACTTATCGAGCAGGCTTTGCATGCCTCCCATGTTGCGCATCTGGCCGATCTGCGTTCCGAAATCTTCCAGATCGAATCCTTTGCCGGTCTTCAGTTTTTTGGCGAGCGTCTGCGCTTTTTCGATATCGACCGTGCGATGCGCTTCTTCAATCAACGACAGGACATCGCCCATTCCGAGGATTCGAGACGCCATTCGCTCGGGGTGAAAGACTTCCAGCCCGTCCGGTTTTTCCGAAACACCGGCGAATTTGATCGGCGCACCGGTGACCCAACGCACCGACAACGCCGCGCCACCACGCGCATCGCCATCGAGTTTGGTTAACACCACGCCGGTCAACGGCACCGCTTCGCGGAACGCTGCCGCTGTATTCACCGCGTCCTGTCCCTGCATCGCATCGACAACAAAAAGCGTTTCCGTCGGCGTCACCGCCGCATGCAATTCGGCGATCTCCTTCATCATCGCTTCGTCGATTGACAGACGACCGGCGGTATCGACGATCAACACATCGTGGTGGTGTTTACGCGCCCACTCGGTCGCCGCTTGCGCGATATCAACCGGCTTTTGTTCGGGCGACGACGGAAAACAATCAACGCCCACCTGCGCCGCCAGCGTTTTCAACTGCTCAATGGCCGCTGGCCGGTAAACGTCCGCCGACACCACCAACACTTTTTTCTTCTGCGTCTGCTTCAGCAAAAGCGCCAATTTGGCAACGCTGGTGGTCTTGCCGACGCCCTGCAATCCCGCCATTAAAATCACTGCCGGCGGCACCACTGCCAGGTTGAGCGCTGACGCTTCGGCGCCCATCAATGCCGCCATCTCGCGGTGCACCACGCCGACCAGCGCCTGCCCCGGCGTCAACGAACCGACGACTTCCTCGCCGACGGCTTTCTCGCGTACCCGCTGGATAAATTCGCGTACCGCCGGCAAGGCGACATCCGCTTCCAGCAGCGCCAGCCGCACTTCGCGCAGGGCTTCCTGAATGTTGTCTTCGGTCAGCCGCGCCTCACCTTTGAGGGTTTTGACGACACGCGACAAGCGTTGGGTTAAATGATCAAACATGGGTTTCCTGGGATTTTTTGTCTTGGGGTTTCCGTTTATAGCGGACTGCGTAAGCTTTTAGACGAGGCGACGAGCCAAAGACAGTACAATATAGTACGGCAAGGCGAAGCCAACGAAGTATAAAGGTTTACGCAGTTCGCTATAAGCCAAACAGCCAGACAATCTGGGTTAAAATGATCGCTCCATGATTATACCGCTTCCGTTTTTTCATCTTCTGGTCGCCGTCCTTTACGCGGTGGGCGCCATTGCGCATTGGCGGATGCCCCGGTCACCGTCGGCAGCGGATGCCGTACCGAAATATGTCTGGGTCTTCACGCTGTTCGTGCTGGCTTTGCATGCGTGCGCCGTCGCCCGCGCAATCGTCGCCCCCGATGGCATTGACATTTCGCTGGGCAATGCCATTTCATTGGTGGCTTTCCTGTGTGTGCTGGTGGCCTGGGCCTTCGGGCTGATGCGGGCATTGCCGGGTTTCGCCAGCGTTATCCTGGGAGGGGCTGCTCTTGCCGCGCTGATGCCGGTCGTGTTCACCAGCGCCCACCGGTTCCTGTACACCACAGAGTCATGGGCTGCCCTGCACATCACGATAGCATTGTCCGCGTACTCGCTGCTCTTCGTCGCCGCCGTGCAAGCGCTGGTCATGGTCGGGCTGGAAAAAAGATTGCATGCGGGTGTCACCGCGCAGCGCACCCCGCCGCTGCTGACGCTGGAACGCTACCTGTTCAAACTGATTTCGCTGGGCTTCATCCTGTTGACCTTGACCGTCATCAGCGGATCGTTTTTCACCGAACAGGTCTTCGGTACACCATTCGAATTGACGCACAAAAGCGGCTTTTCGATCCTGGCCTGGTTCATTTTCGGGACACTGCTGGTCGGTCGCTGGCGCTTTGGCTGGCGTGGTCGCAAGGCGCTTTACTGGATTCTGGCGGGAACACTCCTTTTGGTGCTCGCCTATCTCGGCTCCAAACTGGTACTGGAAGTCTTTCTGGGACGTTGACCCGTCGGCGCGGGAATTGATGCGGCGATTCTTTTCGTCACCCATGCGAACATGACAACATTTTTGTGGCTTTTGATTGCTGGAACCGGCGGCATCGCTAGTGGCTTTCTCATTGCCGTCGTTTTTCTTCGCCATCACCGCTCTTTCTCACAGAATTCTACCCAAACGGCATTTTCACCCTCTTCGGAAGCGACCACCGACCCCCTCCCGGAGATACCTCCCCACCTTCAGGAACTCCTCAGCGGCAGCGTCGATGACGTGATGACGCCACGACCACAAATTCAGGCGCTTGACCTGATGGACTCGCCAACGCGCCTGCGCCAGAGCATCGCCGCCGGACATTGTTTGCGGCTGCCGGTCTATGAGGATTCGCTGGATCACCTTGTCGGCGTTCTCGATCTGCGCGATGTGCTACGCCTTTTTTCGGCGAAAACCTTCGACGCCGATGCTTTGCGCGCCTTGCTGCACCCCGCTTACTATATTCCGGCCGGTACGCCGCTGCTGAAACAGGTTCAGCAGTTTCAGGCCGACCGGCAACGGCTGGGCTTCGTCGTCGATGAATACGGCGAACTACAAGGGCAGGTCACTCTTGAGGACCTGGTTCACGAAATCGCTACCGTTCTGGCCTCCCGCCGCTCCGGGCTAAGCGAAACCTCGCCTGTGGCTCCGGCTATTCCGGAAGCCGGTATCGTTATTGACGCCGGAACCTCTCTGCGGACATTGAACCGTCGTCTGGGCTGCCATTTTCCCCTCGACGGGCCGAAAACACTGAGTGGGCTGATTGTTGAGCATCTGGGCGATATTCCCGAAGCCGGCGCCCGTTGCGAGATCGCCGGATACCTTGTGGAAATCCTGCAAACAAAACAACACGCCATCCGTGTCGTAAAACTCCGACCCGACCCCAAGACGCTCCGCAAAAACGCTGCTTTGCCTTTACAAACGCCGGAAGAGCAGGCATCATCATAACGATATGGTGACAACATGGGCGCATGTTCGAGGTGTGTGTGTCCACTGGCGTCTCGCTGGAATCTTCGGGAACCATACGGCAATATGCTTACCAGGGATTGTTTTTGTTTCATGACTGAAACTTCGCGTAACATTGCTGTAAACCCAAGGGCTTGGCACTGGACGGCTTTTTTATAGAAAACGATTCTCTTTCGACCCATGGCGACTCCGGCTTCTTCCCTCTCTGTCAGCGGTCTGGCGCGTGCGCTGGTTCAGCAAAAAGTGCTGACACAAATGGAAATGGAAACGATGGCCAGTCAGGCCAAGACGACCGGTATTGCCTTCGTCGAACAGTTTCTGATGTCCCGGAAAATGACGGCCCACGAACTGGGGCTTTTCGCCGCCGATAAATTCGGCGTTCCTCTGTTTGACCTCGCCTCCATCGACCCCAACGCCCTCGCCAAAGAACATTTTGATGTCAAGCAGGCCAACGCGCAACGGATTCTGCCGCTGCACATGCGCGGCAAGCGCTTGTTTGTTGCCGTTTCTGATCCCACCAACCTGAAGGCGCTTGACGAGATCCGCTTCAAGACCAACTTGCAGATCGAGCCGGTGCTGGTCGAGGACGACAAACTCAGCCAGGTGTTGCGTCACCGCACCGAAGAAAGCGATACGACGGTCAAAGAGATGACCGCCGATCTGGCCAATGCC
>JAITMH010000123.1 GCA_031277445.1 Burkholderiales bacterium | reverse complement strand
CACCGCTTCGGTGAAAGCCAGACCACGCGCCACGTAATCATCGAACTGATCGAGACTGGCGCAGGCCGGTGACAACAAAACCGTATCGCCCGTTTGCGCCAACGTCTGAGCCTTCTTCACCGCCGCCGCCAATGTCCCGCAATGTTCAAAGGCGACGCCGCGATTCGCAAGAGACGTTTCCACTTGCGGCGCATCGCGGCCAATCAACAACACCGTCCGACAATAGCGGGCTGCCGTTTCTGCCAGCGGCGCGAAGTCCTGCCCTTTGCCATCGCCACCGGCAATCAATATCACCGGCGACGCCATGCCGTCGAGCGCTGCCTGTGTCGCCGTCACTGTCGTTGCTTTTGAATCGTTGATATAGCGCACGCCACCGACAACGGCGACTGTTTCCATCCGGTGCGGCAATCCACAAAACTGTTTCAGCGCTGTCAACACCGCTTCATCAACCGCGACCACGCACGATGTCAACGCCAGCGCCGCCAGCGCGTTCATCGCATTGTGGCGTCCGGCCAACGCCAGCGCCGATGCCGGCAACAGCGGCGTCGCGTCGCGCATCAACCACATCGCCCCATGATGTTCCGCAAGACGCCAACTCGTCGCCGCATCAGCGGGAACGTTCCGCCCGAACCATTGCTTCGGCTTTCCTGTCACACCCATCGCCGCCACCCGCGCATCGTCGGCATTCAGCACTTGCTGTTTTGCACAGCGAAAAATCATCGCCTTGGCCGCCGCGTAAGCATCGACATCAGGGTAACGATCAAGATGGTTCTCCGAAACGTTCAACACCGTCGCCGCCGTCGGCGTCAACGTGGTCGTCGTTTCAAGCTGATAACTCGACAATTCAAGCACGAACACATCCGGCCAAACACCGTCGCTCTCGCATTTCTCCAGCACATCGAGCGCCGCATCGCCGATGTTGCCCGCCGCCACCGCCGTCAAACCCGCCGCTTCACACAAGGCGCGGGTCAACGCGGTTGTCGTCGTCTTGCCGTTGGTGCCGGTAATCGCCAGCACTTTTTTTCCTTTCGGCAACGCCCGCGCAAACAATTCAATATCGCCGACCAGTTCCACACCACGCGCAAGCGCCTGTTGGATCAGCGGCTGATCCTTCGCCACACCCGGCGAGATGGCGATCATGTCGATACCGTCGAACAGCGTCGGCACAAACGCCCCGCAATGAACGTTCGCCTGCGGCCATTCGCGTCGAACGCGCTCGGCGTAAGGCGGCATCTCTCGCGTGTCGGCGACCGTGACCCGCGCACCGCAACGCGACAGGTGGCGTACCAGCGAAAAGCCGGTCAGTCCAAGCCCCAACACCAACACCCGACGATGCGACAATGCCTTCATGTTGACCGTTTCTGCTCCAATATCCCTTAGCGCAATTTCAACGCAGTTTTAATGTGGACAATCCCACCAACACCAGCAGAATCGTGATGATCCAGAAACGCACCACGACCTGATTTTCTTTCCAGCCCTTCAATTCATAATGGTGATGAAGCGGCGCCATCCTGAATATTCGTTTTCCGGTTAATTTATACGACAACACCTGAGCAATCACCGACAGCGTTTCAACAACGAACACGCCTCCCATGATGAACAGCACGATTTCCTGACGCACCGCCACCGCAATCGTGCCCAGCATCGCGCCCAGCGCCAGTGCGCCGACGTCGCCCATAAACACTTCTGCCGGGTAAGCGTTGAACCATAAAAAACCAAGACCCGCGCCGATCATCGCGCCGCAAATCACTGCCAATTCACCCGTGCCGATGATGACCGGAAACTGCAAATAGTTCGCAAACACCGCGTTGCCGCTGGTGTACGCAAAAATACCCAACGCCGCCGCGATCATCACCGTCGGCATGATCGCCAGACCGTCGAGACCATCGGTCAGATTCACGGCGTTGCTGCTGCCGACGATCACGAGATAACTCAACACCACAAAACCGATCACACCGAGCGGATACGAAACCGTCTTGAAAAACGGTACGATCAAGTCAGCGTTGCTCGACAGTTTCCATACATCGTCGCTGCGCCACAGATGCGAAATCACTTCGAGCACACCGGCATTCCCTGGCGCCGACAAGGCCAGCGCCAGATACAACGCCGCAATAAAACCGAGCAGTGACTGCCAGAAAAATTTGGAACGCGCCGACAGTCCTTTTGAATTGCGATGAACCACTTTTCGATAATCGTCGATCCAGCCGATTGCGCCGAAACCGACCGTCACCCACAGCACAACCCAGACGAAACGGTTATCGAGATCGCACCACAACAACGTCGTGATCACGATAGACACCAGAATCAGTGCGCCGCCCATGGTCGGCGTCCCCGCCTTGGTGAGATGCGTTTGCGGACCGTCGCAGCGCACCGCCTGACCGATCTTCATCTGCGTCAACCAGGAAATCATTCGCGGGCCAATCGCAAACGAAATCATCAGCGCGGTAATCGTCGCCAGCACCGCACGCAACGTGATGTAGCCGAACACGTTGAAGGCGCGGATATCCTGCGCCAAAAATTCAGTGAGCCAGAGCAGCATGAGCGCCTTTCCATTGCGAGTTGTCCCGTAATGCCGTCACAACCTTGTCCATTTGCATGAAGCGCGATCCTTTCACCAATACCGTTCCCGCCGTTTCATGGTGCTGCACCAGCAATTCCTGCAACGCGCCGAGCAGCGCTTCCATCGTCTCGAAATGTTCGGCGCCGGCGCCGAAAGCCGTTTGCGCGTGACGCGCCAGCGTTCCCAATGTCAACAGCCGCGTCACGCCGTTTGCTCTGGCGTATTCACCGGCCTCACGATGAAACACCGCTCCCGCTTCACCGACTTCGCCCATATCGCCCAACACCAGCCAGTATTCTCCTGAGCGCGAGGTCAACACATCAACAGCCTCACGAACCGAATCGGGATTGGCGTTGTAGCTGTCGTCGATCAGCGTCCAGCACGCACTCAAAGAAACCGCGCTCAACCGCCCTGACACCGCGCAGAAGGACGACAACGCCGTCGCTCCGGTTGTCAGAGGCACGCCAAGCACCGTCGCCGCCGCCAGCGCTGCCAGCGCGTTCATCGCCATCGCCTGTCCCGACAACGGCAAATGAAACGCGACCTTCTCGTGTTCGGTAAATACTTGAAGGCGGCTTCCTGTTCCTTCCGAAACAAAAACGCCATGCACTTCGGTTTTTACATCCGCATTTTCTTTCGTACCGAACCGGCAAACCGTTTTCCCCAACCCTTGCGCCTTGTGTTCCCAGAAACTTTTGTGCGCATCGTCGCTGTTGATGACGGCGCAACCTTGCGGACGCAACGCTTCGAGCACGTCACCGTGTTCGTGCGCAACCTCCTCGACGCCTTTCATGAATTCCTGATGTTCACGCTGCGCGTTGTTGATCACCGCCACATCGGGTTGTGTCCAGGTCGCCAGCGCCCGCGTTTCGCCGCGATGGTTCATGCCCAACTCAATCACTGCCGCCCGATGCGTTTTCCGCAATTCCAGCAAGGTCAGCGGTACGCCAATACCGTTGTTCAGATTGCCGTGCGTCGCGTGAACGGCATCATTTCCGAAATGTGCGCGAAGAATCGCCGCGATCATTTCTTTGACCGTCGTCTTGCCGTTGCTGCCGACAACAGCCACCACCGGCAATGCAAACTGTTTCCGCCAGCGCTTGGCCAGCGCGGAAAGCGCCTCCAGCGTGTCCGGCACGGCAACCGCCGGTTTGCCATGAAAACGGGCGGCATGCACATCGTCCACGAGTACAGCGGCTCCCGCCTTCAATACGTCCTCAACGAAGTCGTGGCCGTCGAAACGTTCGCCCTTGAGAGCGACAAACAATTCTCCCGCCCGGATCGTGCGCGAATCGCTGACAACTTTCGACACGTCGCTGTCACAACCCAGCAGACGGCCTCCGGTCATCGCTGCCACATCGCTCAATGACAACATTGCTTTTTCTTTCATGCTGCACTCCACACATTCAGCGCCCGCGCCGCCACGTCGGCATCCAGAAACGGATGGCGCACACCGGCGATTTCCTGATAAGGCTCATGTCCCTTGCCGGCGATCAGCACCAGATCGCCGTCGTGCGCCGCCGCAATCGCCTGCGCAATCGCTTCCGCACGATCCGCTTCGACGCTCCAGGAAGCGCCGTTGACTGAACGCAATCCTTCCTCAATCGCCGCCAGAATGGTTTCCGGCGATTCGTTGCGCGGATTGTCGTTGGTGATCCAGACACGATCCGCTTGTTTCGCGGCGACCGCGCCCATCAGCGGACGTTTTCCGGAATCGCGGTCACCGCCGCAACCCAACACACAAAACAATTGTCGCCCCTCCGTTTGCGTCGCCCGCAACGTCCGCAACACATTGTCGAGCGCGTCAGGCGTATGCGCGTAGTCGATCACAACCATCGGCTGACCGTCGCGTCCCAGGCGCTGCAAACGTCCGGGCGGCGGCGTTAACGTCGAAAGACATTGCAGGGCTTCCGGCAACGGCATTTCCTGTGCCAGCAACACACCCAGCACACCCAGCACGTTCGCACGGTTGAACTCTCCCAGCAAAGCGGTACGCACTTCACCGTTGCCTTGCGGTGTGCGAACCGTAAAACGCATCTCGCAAGTGTTGCCGCAAAGACCATCGCCGACATCGGTCACCGCAATCTCGGCGTCCGTGTGACCGCTGCTGCTGTAACGCCATATTTTCGCTTTCCGAAAACCGGCTGCCGTGACCATCGCGTCACTCATCGGATCATCGAGGTTGATCACCGCATGACGAAGTTGCGGCCAGGCGAAAAGCCGCGTCTTCGCCGCCGCATACGCCTCAAACGTGCCGTGATAATCGAGATGGTCGCGTGTCAAATTGGTGAACAGCGCGGTATCGAAACGACAACCGTTAACACGCCCCTGCTCAAGTCCGATTGACGACACTTCCATCGCGACCGCTCCAGCGCCTTGCTGCCGGAGTTGCGCCAAAACGCTTTGCAGACTCGCCGCGTCCGGCGTCGTATTCAACGATGGCGACCAGGTTTTTTCTTCCATCCATCCATGACCCAGCGTTCCGATCACGCCGGTGCGCGTACCGTGCGCATGCAATGCCTGCGCAATCCAGAGTGCGCACGACGTTTTGCCGTTGGTGCCGGTGACGCCGATCAGCGGAAAATGCCGCGACGGTTGTCCATAAACCGCGTCGGCAATGATTCCCAGACAAGGCGCCAGTCCGTTGATGCTCCAGTGCGGCACCGTGATGGCTTCTGCCTTGTCGTCCGTCGTCTTGCCGTCGCCGACTTCCTGAAGAATACCGGCGGCGCCACGCGCAATCGCCTCGGCAATAAAACGACGACCGTCGTGTTGCGTTCCCGGCAGTGCCGCGAACAACATGCCCGGCATCACCTGCCGACTGTCAACCGTGATGCCTTTCGGCAGCGTCGGAAATTGCGTCAGCCATGCGGTCAACGCGCCCAATGAAAATACCGGAGAAAACGGTGTGCGCAGCATCACGTTTCCTCCATAATGTCTTCGCCGTCGAACGGCAGCATGATCGGAACAGCGGATCGGTCAGGCGGAACGTTCAACATTCGCAACGCTTTGCCGACGACGCTGGAAAACACCGGCGCCGCGACAACCGAACCGTAATATTTTCCAGCCGATGGTTCGTCAATCATGACCGCCACAATCAATCGCGGCGACGACACCGGCGCGAAACCGACAAACGAACTGACGTATTTGTTGCCGTAGCCGCCCTTTTCCGGTTTGCGCGCCGTTCCCGTCTTGCCGGCAACGCGGTAATCGGGCACCTGCGCACGCACGCCGGTTCCGCCGGGAAGCGACGCCATTTCCAGCATCCGGCGCATCTCCGCTGCGGTCGTCGGCGAAATCACGGGTTTGCCGACCACATCGCCGGAAGTCCGGTACAGCGATACCGGTTTCAATTCGCCGTCGCCGGTGAAAATCGTGTAGCCACGCGCCAGTTGCAGCAGGTTGACCGACACGCCATGACCGTATGAAATCGTCGCCTGCTCAATGGGACGCCAGCTTTTTGCCGGACGCAGACGGCCTGTGCTTTCACCGGGAAAGCCGGTGTTCACCGGCATGCCGAAACCGGCGCTGGACAACCCCTGCCACACTTTTTCGGACGGCATCATCAGCGCGACTTTCGCCGTCCCGACATTCGACGAGCGTTGCAACACCTGTTCGACGGTCAAATCACCCTTGACGGAATTGTCGTGGATGGTTGCCCTGCCAATCGTCCACTGCCCGCTTGCCGTTTCCATCACCGTTGTCGGCCTCACACGGCCTGCATCCAGCGCGATTGCAACTGTGAACGGCTTGAACGTCGAGCCTGGTTCAAAGACATCAATCAATGCGCGGTTACGCATTCTGGCCGGAACAAGTTCATCGCGCCGGTTCGGGTTGTACGTCGGCCAGTTGGAAAGCGCCAGCACTTCGCCGGTCTGCGCGTCGAGTATCACCAGACTGCCCGCCTTGGCCTTGTGCTCGGTAATCGCCGCTCTCAATTCCGTTTGCGCCAGATATTGCAGGCGAAGATCGAGCGACAACGCCAGATTGCGTCCTTCCTGCGGCGCCCGCACGCCGGCAAAATCCTCTACCGCATCGCCCTTGCGGTTGATGATGACGCGACGACTTCCCGGTTTGCCGCCCAGCCAATCCTGACGAACCAGTTCCAGACCTTCCTGACCGTAATCATCGACATCGGTAAAACCGAGAATCTGGCTGGTCAATTCTCCGGCAGGGTAAAAACGCCGATACACCCGCTCATCGTAGAGTCCGGGAATTTTGAGCGCCAACGCTTCTTCAGCCACTTCCGGCGACACGCCTTTGGCCAGATAAACAAAATCGCCTGCCGCCTCGATTCTTTTCTTCAACGCTTGCGGCGACGTGTCGAGCACTTTCGCCAAAGCCTTTATCTGTTCGTCGGAAGCATTCAGTTTTCCGGTAAACGCCCACAACGATTTCACCGGTGTCGAAATCGCCAGCGCTTCGCCAAAGCGGTCTGTAATTTTGCCCCGGTGCGCCGGAATTTCGACATCGCGCACATGACGCGCCGCGCCCTGCGCTTGCAGAAAATCACCACGCACCCATTGCAGGTAAAACGCCTTGCCGATCAGCACGAGAAACAGCGCACCGAGCACGGCGAAAATAAACAACGCCCGCACCGGCGACAATTCCGGCATCGGCGCCTGCTTGCGACGCGACGACAGCAGACCGATGTTGAACGTCATGGCCTCACCTCTTGTCCGCGCTCTTGTCCGCTCATTGTTCACGTCCACGCGAAAAAATTTGAGATGGCGGCACTTCAATCACCTGAATCCGACCGGGTTCGGGCAATTGCATCGCCAGCGGACCGCGCCCCAGACGGTCAATACGCGCCGGAACGCTCCAGGTTGACGATTCAAGCTGCAATCTGTCGTAATCGACTTCATACGTTTGCGCCTGCTGGCGACCGCGTTCCAGTTCGACAAACAACATGCGCGCCTGATGGCGCGACGTGACCAGCGATAACGCACAAACGATCAGCAACAGCAACAGAACACCGGCGCGCACCATCAGGCCACCTCCGCGCTGCCGAATGCCGCCGCATGCAGTCGCGCAACATCGTGCGCCGCCTCATTCCGGTTCCAGGGAGACGCAGTGCGCTCCGCCACCCGCAACACAGCGCTTCGCGCCCGCGAATTGGCGCACACTTCGTCTTCACGCGCCCTGATCGCACGACCGATCAACCGTAGCGGCGGCTCCGGCAATACCGACTGCGCCAGCGGCAAACGCAACAGCGTTTCATCGCCGCCAAACGGTTGCGCCGCGCAGCGCATGAACCGCTTCACCAGCCGATCTTCCAGCGAATGAAAACTGATCACCGCCAGCCGTGCGCCGGTTTTCAAATAAGCAATCAGTCGCGGCAACAAGCGCATGATTTCCTTCAACTCCTCGTTTACCTGGATGCGAAGGGCCTGGAAAGTGCGCGTGGCCGGGTCCTGATGCCAGTCGCCGCGTACCCGCGCGCCGAGACTTTGCGCAACGAGCGCGGCCAACTGAGCGGTACGCTCAATGCGGTGTTCCCGCCGAGTCTCAACAATCGCTCTTGCAATCGATGCAGCAAACCGTTCTTCACCATAATGTTTTAAAACCTCCGTGATTTGTTGTTGACTGGCACGCGCAAGAAACGCTGCTGCCGACTCGCCACGCGTCGGATCCATCCGCATGTCGAGCGGCCCATCGTGACGAAAAGAAAACCCGCGTCCGGCGTCATCAATCTGTGGTGATGACACACCAAGATCGAGCAGCACACCATCGACTTCATTGATCGCGTATTCAGAAAGCACTTCAGGCATCTCGGAAAACCAGGCACGCTGAAACGAAAAACGGGCGTCTTCCCGCATCAAAGCGGAAGCAGCGGATTCAGCGTCAGGATCACGGTCCAGCGCAATCACTCTGCCCTTCTCACCCAACTGCGCCAGAACCGCACGGCTGTGACCGCCGCGCCCAAAAGTTCCATCGACGTAAATGCCGTCGCAACGTATCCGTAACGCTTCCAGTACCTCGTTCAACAATACCGGTGCATGAGACAAACTCATCGGTGCGCTTTACAGCGAAAAACCATCAAGAACCGGCGGCAGATCGTCGTGCGTTAAACGAACCGCTTGCGCCATCTGCGCCTGCCACAATCCTTCATCCCATAACTCAAAATGTCCGCCCTGACCGACCAGCACCACCCGATGATCGAGTTGTGCGTATTGCCGCAGCGCGGGCGACACCAACGCCCTGCCCGCGCCGTCAAGCGCGACATCATCGGCGTAACCGACAAGCAAGCGTTGCAATGCGCGAATGCGCTCGTCGAACGACGACAGCGCCATCAATTTTTCCTGAATCGGCTCCCAGATCGGCTGGGGATAGACCAACAAACAGCGACTGGGGTCGGCTGTAATCACCAGACAACCTTCGCCATACAGATGCAGCGCTTCCCGATAACGAGCGGGAACAGCCAGTCGCCCCTTGGAATCGAGCGCCAGTTGCGTCACACCGCGAAAAACGGGAGTAGAGACTTTCGGCAAGGGCGTTTGAGAAGCATCCATCACGCAATAACCGTCTTTCCAGGAAAAAAGCCAAAATCAAGAAAAATGCCTAAAAACAAATACTTACCGCTCACCACCATCAAGCGTCACCTGATGCCGCACCAGATGCGGGGGCTGAACGGCAGTGGGCGAGAGATTTTTCTCTCCCGATTTACCACAATTCCCCACTTTTTCACACCTTTCGCCACTATACGACCCGCTTCCATGATCGTCAACGGTTTGCACGTCTTTTCCGAAAAATCCCCCAATGCAAAAAAAAACCTCTTTTTCTTTTAGAAATAGGCCGTTAAAACACAAAGTGAAAGTGGTTTTTTAAGAAACTGTCGCAAAAAAACCACGAAATATTTTTTGCCCCGGCTTTTAACGGGTTTTTCCTTTCAAGACGCGATTTTTGGGGAGCGCGGTGATGCGTCGGTTGTCGACCATTTCGATTTTCCGCGCCAAAAACGGCACAAACCGTCCCTGAAAATGACAAAATCCGGACAAATGCTACGCAAATGCCCTTGGCAATGGTAAGCTCGTTAACAACGCCATCGTGTGTGCCCGTGTAGTTGGTGAACGTCTTATCGGGAAAACCACGAAAGGATCGACAACAACGTTTCCGAGGTTTGAGCCATGACCCGTTTCTTTTCATTCCGCCCGTGCCGTCTGGTATTGCTGCCGCTGGCTGTTTTATGGTTGTTGAGCGGCTGCGCGTCATTCACGGCTGACGATCCCCGCAGCAATTACCGGCATGAATTGTGGTGGCTGGGCGCAGAATCGCCGAACACCATGCGTTGGCCGGCGCGCGAAGTCACCGAGTTGGATCCAATGCCCGTCGAGTCGCTCCCTGAGCGCAGACCAGCGCCGTCAACACCCTCGCCGGGTTGGCCGCCGCTGTAATCAGGCACCAGAGCGCACCGTCGCTCCGCGTCTTTGTTGCTAAAAAAACAAGGCGGGTCTGAAACCCGCCTCTGTGCCGTTTTGCGTGAGATGCTTTTCTGATTCCTGATACCGTTATTTCTTTTTCCTGGCCGCGTTGAGCGCCGTCGCCGCCGCCTCGGCGCGGGTTAACTCCGCTTCCATTGCCTCTTTCGGCAACGCGCCCGGAACGATGGTGCCGTCGGCAAAAATCAATCCCGGCGTGCCGCGAATACCGTAGCCTTGCGCCAACTGCTGAATCTTTTCGACTGGCGTTTCGCAGTCCCCTTTATTGTCCGGAAGTTTCCTGGTCACCCAATACGCCTCCCAGGCTTTTCCCGGATCCTTGTCGCACCAAATCGTTTTTGACTTGCGCGCCGCGTCCGGATGCAGCGCATCCAGCGGCATCAAATACGTATAAATCGTCACGTTATCAATACCGCGCAGCGTCTGCTCGATCCTCTCGCAGAACCCGCAATCAATGTCCGAAAAGAGGTGCAGCACCCGCTCCCCCTTTCCCTTGACGCGCTTGAACGCATACGAAACCGGAATCGCCGCCACATCGACACGGTTCAGATCGCGCATGCGGCTGTCGGTCAAATTCTGCATTCCGTTCGGCATGTTCCGCGTGTCGTACAACGCACCGGCCAGAATGTGCGTCGCCTCTTTGTTGGTGTAAATCATCTGGTCGCCGATAAGCACTTCGTACAACCCGCCCAGATGCGACGTTTTTTCGACGTGCCGGATGGGCGCATCAGGAAATTTCTTTTGCAGCAACGCCTTGATTTCCGCCGCTTCACCGGTGGGATTCCCGACCGGCGTCGGCGATTGCGCATTCGCTGCCATCGCCCAGGCCAGAAGCACCAGTGCCCAAACAAATCCATTTTTCCGTCTTTGCATCACTTCTCCAAAAGTTGTCCGTAAGCTTCCCTGTCGGGTCGATAGTTTATACCAGATTTTTGCCATTGACTCGCCCAGCCGGACCGTCGCGCCGCCTCGTAGCCGAAAAAAG
>JAITMH010000081.1 GCA_031277445.1 Burkholderiales bacterium | reverse complement strand
CGCAAAGTCATGCGGCGTTGTCGCCGGTGAACACAGCGGTTGCAACGGCAACAAGGTTTGCGGCCCCAGTGTTGCGAACAGGAATACGCCGTTGTCCGCCAGCGCGTTTTTGATGTCGCAGAACATCGCGGGTGTGTAAGGCGCGAAGTTTGCTGCTGCAGAAGGCATTCCAAAAATCAGATCAGCGTTAACGCTTTTTTGGTTTAAGTTCTTGCTCTCCTGAGAGGAAGCGCTGTGCTTTGCTCCCCTCTCCCCTTGTGGGAGAGGGGCTGGGGGAGAGGGGTAAAAAGGCTGCTTTTCCCCCTCTCCCGCCCCTTTGTGGCACCCTCTCCCGCGAGGGGAGAGGGTGAAAGGTGTATGCGCTATCGAAGTCTCTCCGGAGCCATCAGCCACATCCGTCCAGACGGCATTCGGATACCGCGCCCGTAACGCCGCAGGCACAGTGCCAAGGCAAATGATGCGGCGCGGTGCGGTCGCCATCTTAAGCGACGGCAACCGCGCCAACAACACCGATTCAATCTCACCAATAAGTGCGGACGCCGGTTCCGACAAGGCTTCTACCACTCGGTGCGCACCCGATATTTGAGCGTGCTCTTGCCGTCCGCTGGCACCGGAACGTCCCACATCGCCAAGCTGGCGCTTGATTTGATGTGCGGGTGACTCTCTTTCAACATTTTCCAGTCGCCCGGAACAGGTTCAACCACGCGCACGGTGACCGGCACATCTTTGGCGTTCGACAGTTCGATGGTGATTTCTTGTTCGGTGACCCGCTTGGAGATGCGCGAAAAATCGGTGCGCTTCCAGTTGCCGGTGATGTCGAACGCTTTGCCGAGTTTCAACCGCACCAGTTCATTTTTCGGTGTGTGGTCGATCCGGTCTTCACCGATAAAAAGCGGGCGGCCTTCTTTGTCTTTTTTGTAAACGCGCACAGTGCCTTTCGGCAACGGTTGACCGAGGTCGCCGTCTTTGTTGTCGAATTCGATGAACACTTCGACGCCGCGCTTGTCGCCGCGCTCCGGCGTTTTGCCTTCGCTATAAAACCAGTGTTGCGCACCCTCCATCCGGTATTCTTTTCTTACCGGCACACGCGCCGCCGACAGAAGCGCCACTTGCTTGGTTTGCTGGTCGCGCAATGTTGTGGTTCGTCCCAGCGTATAGAGGTGGTACTCGAACAGTTCTTCGCGCGCCATGGGCGCAGCCGCCATGGGCGCGGCATCAAGCATCACCGCCTGCCTTTGAGCGCGAAAATCTTCACGAACACGGTTAATTTCTCCGGCAACGAGTTGCAGTTTGGCGTTTTCGTAAGCAGCGCCGCTCTTGTTGGTCAGCGTCACCCAACCGGCGAGGTCTAATGTTTTTTCATCGTCGGCAAGCGAAGCAACGTAATCCGCTTTCCAGGACAGGCCACCGGACAGGTACGACAATTCCGCACGTTGCACGCCGCCTTTGTCGCTTTCAAGATCGACCACCAGCGTGGGGCGATCACGCAACGTCGCCGGTACGTCGTTGTAAACGATGCGGGCGTTCGCAGGCAGGTTTGTTTCGATCCGGTCGGCGTATTGCAGCACGACGCCCTGATTGTTGGCAAGCACGGTCGCTTGTTCGCGGGTTTCCCTGTCGCTTTGCTCGTTGAATCGCACGACGGTGACGGCTTTGCCGACGTATTTGTCGAGCAATTTTTGCGGCGTTAACAAGTCGAAATCAAAATTCTGTTCGAGCAAGGTCAGGCGCGCATTGGACAGGCTGCGCAGGCTCGCCGTTTCCGGTTTGATCTGTCCAGAAACTTCGCGCAACGCCAACAGGTTGCGTCCGGCGTTCAGCGTGACTTCGCGCTCTTCGCGGATCAGCGCCAGCGATTCGTTGTAAATCGTCACGGCCACCGCTTTGCGGTCTTCGGCGCGACTGACGTTTTCAGCGGGGGCGGTTGATTGCGCGGCGACGGTTGCGGCCATCCCCGCTGCCAAACACAGCGCCAGTGCGCGGAATAAAAATCGTGAAGAAAAATCAGGCATGGCGCTCCTCCAGAGGGCAGGTAAAAAGAACAGCGATGCTTACGCTTTAGCGAGAGGCATCACCAAATAATCATCGGCAGTGGTCGGGCAAATGCTTCGGATCAATGTCATCGCTGCGACAAATCCAGATCAAATCGTCTTCTTCATCAAGCTCAGGAGCGAACATCAGCGTTTTCTTCCTGAGCGGCGGAAACGCCAGTTCCAGATGAATGATGCCGCTGTCGGCATCAATCCAAAGCTGGCGCACTTGCGGCGAAGTCTGATGAAAATTGGCAGCGTCCAGCGTCGGCGGAAAACGCCTGTGAATTTCCCGATAGCCGGAAACCGCTGCCGTCGCTTCGGCGCCAAGCATCTCGGCTTCGTGCATTCTGACGGCGACGGAATCGGTTTGATAGGCAGGCATTTCAGACAGTGTCCGCGAAACCAGCGCGACCAGCCCCAGAAACATCATGCTCATAACCCAGACCAGCAACACCGACATTTTTTGCGCGGTTCGCGCCGGCACGGCGGGGTTATAGGCCAAATCGGTCGGCGTCACTTCCTTATACACGACCAGCGTGCTGGCGATCAGGTCGTGCAACGCTTGCTGACGGGGAGTGAACACATTAAGCACATAACCGATGCCAAGTGTCAGGTTGGAGGCGATGTGCGAAACATACCGCATCAGCGCATGCGGAAAAGAAAGGCGATGGCCGTCGGCATCGGTCACTTTCAAACCCATCGCCAGTTTTCCGAGCGTTCCCTGCCAACGCGAACTTTCACTCAAGGCGAAATACAGCAGCGACACGACAATACTGGCAAGAACCACCACGCCATACGCGCCGAAGAAAAACGCAAACGACGCTGCGGAAAAATCACCGCCACGGAAAGCGAATACTGCCGACACCATCAAGACAATCATTCCCAATGTGCCTTGCACGACGCCAAGAATAACGATGTCGATGAGCCAGGCCAGAAAGCGGTACCAAAACCCGGCGTAAATCATGTGCGAGGGACGGCTCATCGACAACGGGTCGGGCGGAGGCAGCGAACGCTTCGGCGGTTTTGTCAGGGAGAAGTCCTCCTCGTCAAAGGCGTCCGTCTGCGAGCGCTTTTCTTCCTTCGGTATCGCTGCGGCTTCGCTCTCAATCCTCGGAAACAATGGCGGTTTCGGAAACCGCGAAGAAACAGGTTTCTCGCTCTTCGGCGACAATGACGGCTTCGGCGGTTGTGAAGAAGGCGGCTGCGAGGAAGTGGGGGTCTTGGACGGCGGCAAAGGGAAATCAATATTGCCGGCAATCACCATCGGGGTCTTGCCTTCGGTTTGTGAGGTGTCAATCGAAACACCGCCCAAATACGAAGGCATCCGCTGACCGCACGAAAGGCAAATCAGGGCTTCGTCGGCATTCATCTGACCGCAAACGGGACACTCCATAAGGATTTCCTGAGTTGTTGTACTTGTATCAATGAGAAACCGATTTTACGCGGAAGTCCGGCGCTTGTCACATAACATCCATACACCGCACCGACAAAGGAACAACCGGTACAATAGAACGCTTCCGACATTGCTGCCGTCTTTGAGTTACACATACCGCAGTTGGACGCGCTTGCCAGCGCTGCGCACGGTGTGTCAGGCAAGGCGCGACGATGACGCGGGCGGCCATCCCACCAGGAGGAGCAACACCGCATGGCACGCCGTGCGTAGTGCTTGCGGGTGCGTAGCGCCTTCACCCAATGGGCGAGTCGTGAAAAAACTCAAACTCAGCTACCATGCGTTTTCTCATAGATTTACGAGCGGTCAATTGCGGTTTTCAGGATGACACAGCGGAGATTCTGGCATACCCTGCTCAACGCCTGCTTTCCGGCGCGTTGTGTTTCGTGCGGCCAGCAAGCGCGGCGCGGCGCCTGGTGTCACGCTTGCCATGCGGCGCTGCCACGTGTTGAGAACGGGTGTAAGCGTTGCGCCTCGCCTCTGCTGTCACCGGCGAACGCGCTGTGCGGCGCCTGCCTGCATCGCCCTCCCCCTTTCGAGGCGACACTCGCCGCCTGCCGTTACACGTTTCCGCTGGATCGGTTGTTGCAGGATTTCAAATACGGTCGTCGGCTGGCGTTGGCTGCGCCGTTGGCGCAATTGTTGACAGACGCTTTTCGTCAAGCGTCTGTCTCGTGTTCGGACAGTGCGCACGCTGTTTTTCGGAAACCACCGACGCACGTTGTCGCCATGCCGCTATCGGCAACACGACA
>JAITMH010000071.1 GCA_031277445.1 Burkholderiales bacterium | reverse complement strand
CGCATCAGCCAGACAGGCGTGTGGGAGGTCGGTTCACGGCGCAGAGCGCGCAAAAAAGTGTCGTTTTGGATCATGGGTTCAGTCTTTTCGAGAAGGGTTTCGCGCCCGGAAGGGCGTTTGGGGTTGCGCCAAGGCCGCATTGTCGCCCAAGCCCGTCTTGTAGGCAAATGGAAAGCGGCGGAAATGTGGGCGGATTTCCGTTTTTCAGGGAAATTCGCGGGCATTTTGGCAAAAACGCACCGGTGCGGGATGGGAGGCTTGTGAGCGGGTATGGCAAATGCACAAAAACCAACACATGCGCTCTTTGTTCAACGAAACGTAAGAAATTCTTGCATCCACCTGCTGAGTTGATGTCTAATCTTAGGGAGTGCCCCTATCTGCCTGTTCTGACGTGTTTTTCGGCATTTCGGGCGTCTTTTTAAACATCTTCAGGAAGATGACCATGTTTTCACGCGCTTTCTCAAAAATCGGTTTATTGCTGGCGATCCTCGCCGCAGTGTTTATGACTGCCTGTGGCGGGGGTAGTGGTAATATGGGTAATCCGACGCCGATTCACATGCAAATTAGTGCACCGAGTACTTATGGGCCGGTCAGGGTGGAGATTTTTGGCGGCTACCCGCCTTTTCATATCAGAACCAATTCTTCACTCATTCAACTGCCGGAGAAGTCGGATTCCAGAGTCGTTTATGGTTTTCTCTATCCGTGTACGGAGGATGGCGTAGGCGCGGTTACCGTCTGGGATGATCTTCGTGGATCTCCATATTATGGGGTGACGGCTACTTTTGAGACGATAGGGATACCCTATGAGCCTTCCGCGCTAACAGTGACGGCTGGCCCTGGTAACTGTACGACAGGAAGCAGCGGCGATTATGAGCAAATTTGCGCCGGTAGCCAAGGTGTTGCCAATCTGCAACTCAATCCCAACGACCCCCGTAACGAGAATCAATGGGTTCGGTTTAGTGTCGTTCTGGGGGATTTCGAAATCCGGGATGTCAACGCAGGGACTTGGGGCGCTTCTGCTACGATGATTACGGACTTAAATAGAGGTGCGGAGGTTGCCATTCGGGTCAGACCTGACGCTCAGACGCAAGTCGCCAGGATTCGTGCGGAGTTGGAGTCGGGCGGTTTCCTTGAGGCTTCGTTCATTATCATCGGCGCCCAATTCAGGATGTTGCCGACGTCCGCATCTTGGACTTCTACGGGAACGACCTGTCCGTCGAGAACGGCCTCTTTCTCGCTTTTTGGGGGAACGCCGCCTTATACGGTGCAGACAACACTGGGGTCGCTTAGCGCATCGAGCGTGGCGGCAAGCGGCGGATCTGTTGTTCTGACTGTGGCGGTATGCGGTAGTGGTGAATTGACGGCGCGCGACGCAGTAGGCAATGAGGCCAGAGCGGCGATCAGCTATACGGCATCGACAAGCACAGAGCCTGAGCCTGAGCCGCCAGTGCCTGCGGTAACGATAACGGCAATGGGGAGCTGGGGTACTTCATCGGCCACGGGTCGGGTATCGTGCGCTCTCGGTGCAGTTTTCAATTTCACGGTGGCCGGAGGCGTTCCACCTTATGTAGGAGCCTATGTGTCCCCCATTGGCTCGACAACGGAGACGCTTACTGGGCCGGTGGGACAAATAACGTTCACCGCAGCGCCGGCTACTGCAAGTACCAATTTCACGGTTTATGCGGTGGATAGTGAAGGCCGTATGGGTACGAGAGTCATCTACTGTCAGTAAGCAGTGCAGTGTAGTTCCCACAAAAACGGCGCCTTCGGGCGCCGTTTTTGTGCGCGGACGAAAGAGCGAAAGCCTTCAAAATTCTTTTTCCTGCCACAGTAATGCCATGATCAATAGCGACAATGGCTGGAGGGCAAGCACAGCCATCGACTTTTCGTCACAAAAAATATTCGTTCCCCATCGGATAAAGGCTTTCTCTATAATGAACGCCTTTCGTGTGTTTTCAAAAGAGCTATTTCTCATGTTGCGTTTTTTGATTGTTCCCATGGTTGCATTGGCGCTGTCGTTCACAAGCGTCGCTGCGCAGGCTGAAACTTTCGCCCAAGCGGGGAGTGCGCTGCCGTCTTTCCCTTCGGCGACGTCCCCACCCGTCCCGGCGGCTATCCCCGCGCCGACGATCGCTGCGTCGTCGTACCTTCTTCTCGATATGGCGAGCAACCAGATATTGCTGGCGGACAACGCTGATGAACCGCGAGAGCCGGCGTCGCTGACCAAATTGATGACGGCGTACCTGATCTTCGGTGCGTTACGTGATAAGTCGATTCGCCTTGACCAGAAAGTCTCCGTTTCGGAGCAGGCCAAAAGTGCGATCGGCTCGAGGATGTTTGCCGACCCACGGGTGCCGGTGAGCGTCGATGAGTTGTTGCACGGAATGATTATCCAGTCGGGGAACGATGCTTCAATCGCGTTGGCGGAATTGATCGCGGGTGATGAAAGGGCTTTTGCGGCGATGATGAACGCGCAGGCTCAAAAAATGGGATTGACCCAAACGCATTTCGTCAACAGCACTGGCTTGCCGGATCCTCAGCATTATTCGACGGCAGCGGATATGGCGAAGCTGGCGGCGGTGTTGATCCGCGATTTCCCGGAGTACTATCCGCTTTATTCGCAAAAAGAATACCGTTATAACAATATCACGCAGCAAAACCGCAATCGCTTGTTGGCAACAGACCCTTACGTTGATGGTGTCAAAACGGGATTTACTGAAAGTGCCGGCTGGTGTTTGATCGCATCGGCAAAGCGCGGTGAACGGCGCTTGCTCTCGGTCGTTCTCGGGGCGGCTTCCGATACCGCCCGCGCTTCGGAAAATCAGAAATTGTTGAACTGGGGTTATCAGGCGTTCGACGTGGTGCAGTTGTATCCTGCCGGTCAGCCGGTGTCAAAGTTGCCGGTATGGAAGGGCAATGCGCCGGAAGTTGCGGTGGGTTTTCTGGATGACCGTTATTTGTCGGTTCCGAAAGGGCAGGGCGACAAACTGCAAGTGAAGCTGCTCGCACAAGAACCGCTGGCGGCGCCGATTCAGAAAGGGCAGAACGTCGGCACGATGCACGTGCAATTTGCCGGTGCGCGGGTGACGGAATTCCCGTTGGTGGCGCAGGAAGATGTGGTGGTGGGTGGCCTGTGGCGTCGTAGTTGGGATGCGGTGCGTTTGTGGTTCAAGTAGTGGGCGATTAACCGCAGGTTAGGGTCAGGGATCAGAAAGGCACCCTCACGCGAAGCCGCGAAGGCGCGAAGAAAAATCCGAAGCGCCCTCCCATTCAAGGCATAGGTATTTACACAAGTAGGGGAGTAGCCCCGCAGGGGCATGATATGAGTAACCGTCGGTGGAGCGAGCATTGCGAGCGGAACCGGCGGGAGGCGAACACCACACTTCCAACCAGCCCTGCAAGGGCTGAATGAATAACAGGGTTCAGCCCTTGCAGGGCTGAGAGATGGGCTGGCTGTCCACCCGCCGGTTCCGCGCTCGCTACGCTCGCGCTTCACCGACGGTTACTCATGTGACACGCCTGCGGCGCTGTCTGGGATACGCAAGAGATGCATGGCAAATGTCGCCATACTTGTGTGGACGCCATAAAAATTTTGTGTTTTTCGTGTCTTTCGTGGTTAAAAAGAAAAGGAGATAACAGGTCATGAATCAGGATTCCATCGTTTATCTGAACGGCGTGTTTCAACCGCTATCGGAAGCCAAAGTTTCCGTGCTGGATCGCGGATTTATTTTTGGCGATGGCGTCTATGAAGTGGTGCCGGTGTATCATCGCCGACCGTTTCGGATGGCGCAACATTTGGAACGGCTTGAAAACAGTTTGGCGGCGACCCGCATTCCCAATCCGAAAAGCGCCGCCGAGTGGGAAGCGTTGTTGCTGGAGATGATTCGGCAGACGCCTTACGAACAGCAGGCCGTGTATTTGCAGATTACACGGGGCGTCGCGCCACGCGATCACGGTTTTCCGCAGGAGGTGACGCCGACGGTGTTCATGATGACCGTCCCCCTGAAAACGCCGACGCCGGAACAAATCGAGCATGGTGTGGCTTGCGTTTCAGCGGAGGATTTTCGCTGGCACCGTTGCGACATCAAAAGTATTTCGCTGCTGGGCAATGTGTTGTTGCGGCAAATATCGGTTGAGGCGGAAGCGATTGAAACAATACTCTTTCGTGACGGTTTTTTGACCGAAGCGTCCGCATCGAACGTGCTTATTGTCAAGAACGGCGTGATCCTGACGCCGCCGCAGAATCACCTGATTTTATCGGGCGTTTCTCTTAACGCCGTGCTCGAATTTGCGTCGATGGTGAGCCTGCCTGTGGAGGTTCGCCCTGTATCGCGCATGGAAGTGTTGGCGGCGGACGAACTGTGGCTGACATCATCAGGCAAGGAAGTGCTGGCGGTCACGACGCTTGACGGTAAGCCAATCGGCGATGGCAAGCCGGGGGTGTTGTTCAAAAAGATGTGGGCGTACTATCAATCAGAGGTCAGGAAGCAGGAATCAGAAATTCGTAAACCTGTATTGTGATTTGCCGTTGACATTTTTGATTGTTGTCACGGCCTTCATGAATCGCAAAAAAATCTCGGCAAGCGCCGCTTCCCGACTTGATTTTCGGCAACGACATCCCTATTATTAGCACTCGAGTCGCAAGAGTGCTAACAGCGCATGGGTGATTTTCCTTTTTTCCCTCGCGGTTGGTATTTCTTTGCGAAACCTCCCCTTATTTATAGGCAACTTAACAGGAGTGAGTGCTAACATGAAACTTCGTCCTTTGCATGACAGGATTATCGTAAAGCGCGTTGAAGAAGAACGCAAAACCGCAGGCGGGATCGTCATCCCCGACACCGCCGCCGAAAAACCCTCGATGGGAGAAGTCGTCGCCGTCGGTCCGGGCAAGACAGATGACAATGGAAAAATCATCGCGATGGGTGTCAAACCCGGCGACAAAGTGCTTTTCGGCAAATACTCCGGCCAGGAATTCAAACTGGAAGGCCAGGATTATCTGCACATGCGCGAAGACGATGTGATCGGCATCGTCGGCTAAGTCGGCCATCGCTTTTAACCATCATCATTTACCGAATTTCCCAGGAGAATCACTATGGCAGCAAAAGATGTCCGCTTTGGCGAACAGGTACGTAGCAAAATGGTCAGCGGGGTGAATACGCTGGCCAACGCCGTCAAAATCACGCTTGGCCCGAAAGGCCGCAATGTTGTTCTGGAGCGCAGCTTTGGAGCGCCGACGATCACCAAGGATGGTGTTTCGGTCGCCAAGGAAATCGAACTCAAGGACAAGTTCGAGAACATGGGCGCACAAATGGTCAAGGAAGTCGCCAGCAAAACTTCCGACGTGGCGGGTGACGGCACGACGACCGCGACCGTTCTGGCGCAATCCGTTGTCACCGAAGGCATGAAGTATGTCGCTGCGGGCATGAACCCGATGGACCTGAAGCGCGGTATCGACAAAGCCGTTATTGCGGTTGTCGAAGAACTGAAAAAGATCAGCAAGCCTTGTTCGACATCGAAGGAGATTGCTCAGGTCGGCGCGATTTCGGCCAACGCCGACGAGTCGATTGGTCAGATCATCGCCGACGCGATGGACAAAGTCGGCAAGGAAGGCGTGATTACCGTCGAAGACGGCAAAGGGCTGGAGAACGAACTGGATGTGGTCGAAGGCATGCAATTCGATCGCGGCTATGTGTCGCCGTATTTCATCAACAACGCTGACAAGCAGGCAGTTTTGCTCGACGATCCTTACGTGTTGCTGCACGACAAGAAAATCTCCAACATCCGCGACTTGTTGCCGGTGCTGGAAGGCGTTGCCAAAGCGGGCAAGCCGCTGTTGATCATCGCCGAAGACATCGACGGTGAAGCGCTGGCGACGTTGGTGGTCAACAACATTCGCGGCATCCTCAAAGCCTGCGCCGTCAAAGCGCCGGGTTTTGGCGACCGTCGCAAAGCCATGCTCGAAGACATCGCCGTTCTGACCGGCGGCACGGTGATCGCCGAAGAACTGGGCTTGAAACTCGAAAACGCGACGCTCAACGATCTGGGTCGTGCCAAGCGGATTGAAATCGGCAAGGAAGACACCACGATCATCGACGGCGCGGGCGACAAGAACGCCATCGAAGGGCGCGTCAAAACAATTCGCAAGCAAGTCGAAGAAGCGACCAGCGATTACGACCGCGAAAAACTGCAAGAGCGCGTCGCAAAATTGGCGGGTGGCGTTGCAGTGATTAAAGTTGGCGCCGCGACCGAAGTCGAAATGAAAGAAAAGAAAGCGCGTGTCGAAGATGCGCTGCACGCAACCCGTGCGGCCGTCGAAGAAGGCATCGTCGCCGGTGGCGGTGTGGCTTACCTGCGCGCCCGTGCGACGTTGAAGAGCCTCAAAGTGAGCAACAGCGATCAAGAAGCCGGTGTCAAAATCGTGCTGCGTGCGATTGAAGAACCGCTGCGTCAAATCGTTGCCAACGCCGGAGAGGAGTCTTCCGTTGTCGTCAACAAAGTGATCGACGGCAAAGGCAACTACGGCTTCAACGCGGCGACGGGCGAATACGGCGATCTCGTCGAAATGGGCGTACTCGATCCGACCAAAGTGACGCGCACCGCGTTGCAACACGCCGCGTCGATTGCCGGACTGATGCTGACAACCGACTGCATGGTGGCCGAACAGCCGAAAGAAGATTCACCGATGCCCGGTGGCGGCATGGGTGGAATGGGCGGCATGGGCATGGACATGTAATTTGCCGAATGTCGCAAACGAAAGAAACAAAAAAACCCGGGGAATCCCCGGGTTTTTTTGTGCGTTTGGTACGTTCTTTATAGCGCTTTCGGTTTAAGCGGATACATTCCTGTGAGGAGATGCCGCGCTTTGCTCCCCTCTCCCCTTGTGGGAGAGGGGCAGGGGGAGAGGGGTAAAACGGTTGCCTTTCCCCCTCTCCCGCCCCTTCGGGGCACACTCCCCCGCTAGGGGGGGAGGGAAAAAAGTGTGCATGCTTGAACAGAAACCGCTCTAGTCACGTCCGAAGAGCGCCAGCAAGATGTTCAGCAGATGCATGAACAAGAGCCAAATGTTTACGAACAGATGCAACGTTGCCATGATGTAACTTGTTTCTCCGCCACGCACAATCCG
>JAITMH010000197.1 GCA_031277445.1 Burkholderiales bacterium | reverse complement strand
ATGTTTTTCGTGGTTGAAGGTTTTTCTCCGCGCCTCCGTGAGAGAAGTTTTTTCTGGATTCCCGCCCCCGCTTTCGCGGGGGCAAGCTCCGCGGGAATGACGGAGTTCTGATCCCTGATTCCTGACCTCTGATCCCTGCCCCCCGATCCGTTATAATTCCCGATTCCGCCGGTTTTGCGGCAGGGTGCTTTCCGCTCCTCTGCCGGTCCGGTTTTTATCTGCCCGTGTTTTGTTTCAAGAGGCTTGCTTTGCGTCTGACTCATATTAAACTCTCCGGTTTTAAATCGTTTGTCGATCCGACCACCATCACTACGCCCGGCCAGTTGGTCGGTGTCGTTGGTCCCAACGGTTGCGGTAAATCCAATGTGATCGACGCGGTGCGCTGGGTGCTCGGTGAATCGAAAGCCTCGGCGCTGCGCGGCGAATCAATGCAGGACGTGATCTTCAACGGCGCCGGTGAGCGCAAGCCGGTGTCACGCGCTTCGGTCGAGTTGCACTTCGATAACAGCGCCGGCCGCATCAGCGGCCAATGGGGGCAATACACGGATTTGTCGATTAAACGAGTGCTGACCCGTGACGGCGACAGCACTTATTACATCAATAACATTCCGGTGCGCCGCCGCGACATTCACGATCTTTTTCTCGGCACCGGTCTTGGTCCACGCGCTTACGCGATTATCGAGCAGGGCATGATTTCACGTGTGATCGAAGCGAAGCCGGAAGAATTGCGCGTCTTTCTCGAGGAAGCGGCCGGTGTTTCCAAATACAAAGAGCGTCGCAAGGAAACCGAAGGCCGTTTGTCGGACACCCGCGAAAATCTGGCGCGTATTGAAGACATCCGGTATGAACTTGGCAATCAGTTGGCGCACCTTGCCGCGCAAGCCAGGGTCGCCGCTGAATACCGCGATTACGAAACGCGATTGAAGAACACGCAACACATGTTGTGGTATTCAAAGCAGCAGGACGCCGCGAAAGCACGCGAGCGTTGTCAGGCCGAAGTCGGTCAGTTGGCGGTTGCTTTTGAGGCGTCGCAGAGCGAAATTCGTGCGATTGAAACGAAACTCGAACATTTGCGCGACGCGCACTATGCCGCCAGCGATGCGCTGCACGACAAGCAAGGCGCGTTTTACGCGGCCAATTCGGAAGTCACCCGACTGGAACAGCAACTGGCTTTCGCACGCGAAAACGAAACGCGAATCGCCCAACAGGTCGAACACATTCACAAACAAATTGATGCTTTGACCGCACAGGAAACGCAACTTGACGACGAGCAGCTTTCGCTGGAAACCGCGCTCGAAAAAGCGTTGACGGCGCACGAGCAAGCGCAAGAGGAGGAACGTGAAGCGCAGGCGGCGTTGCCGACATTGGAAGCTGCTGTGCGGGAAGCCGCGCAACGGTTCTCCGAATTGCAGCAACAAATGGCGCAACTGGAACAGACGGTGCGCGTTGCCGAAACCCGCCGCGATAACAGTCTGCGCACTTCTGACCGTTTGCAGCAGCGCCGCGAAAAACTGGAAGCGGAACTTGCCGCGATGAGCGGGCCGGGTGTGGTGGCCGTTTCCGATGTTGAAGAACAACTCGTGCAGGAAACCGCCGAGTGGCAGAACCAGCAACAGGCGCTGGCCGATTTGCAGCAAAATGTTCAAACGTTGCAAAGTCAACAGCGCGACGCGCTTGCGCATTGGCAAGCGCAAAGCAAAGCGCTTACCGACCATACCGCTCGCCATCAGGCATTGGCAGCGTTGCAGGCCAGGATCGGACATCCCGATGCCGATGTCTGGCTGGTGCAAAAAGGCCTGAACGAAGCTGCGCGGTTGTGGCAGAAACTTGATGTCGAAGCCGGTTGGGAAGACGCGCTGGAAGCTGCTTTGCGTGAACGTCTGAATGCGTTGGAGCTGGATTCGCTTGCGGATGTGGCGCACTGGCTTAACAACGGCGATACTGCGCCGAAAGTGACGGTGTTTTCGGCGCAGCGTTCCGGCGCCGCGCATGCTTCGCCACCGAACGATGCGCTGTATCACAAATTACGTATCAAAGATTCCCGTTTTGCGCCGTTGCTGGCGGACATGCTGCATGGTGTGCGTTGCCGCGATTCGCTGACGCAGGCGCTCGCCGACCGTGCCGATCTGCCGCCCGGCGGCAGCTTCGTGATTCCGCAAGGTCACATCGTTACCGCGCAAAGTGTTACGGTGTTTGCGCCCGACAGCGAATTGCACGGCGTGATCGTTCGTCAACGCGAACTGGCGCAACTCGATGAGCACATCGCGCTGGCCGACGCGCAAGCGCAGGAAGCCCGTCGAGCGCTCGATCAAGCTGAAGAAGCGCTGGCCGAAGCGCAGAAGAACGAACAGAATCAACAGACAGCGTTGGCGTCGCAACAAAAACGTTGCCACAATCTCGAACTGGAACTGGCGCAATTGCGCAAAGAAGCCGAAGCGTTCGCCGGTCGCAAAGCGCAGCTCACGCACGATTGCGAGGAAATAAAAGCGCTGGAGGCGCAGGAAGCGGAGCAACGTGAATTGATCGCGTCCGAAATCAGCGAAGCGCAAATGCAACTGCACGACGAGATGACGCAGCGCGAAAGTTTGCGACATGCACGCAACGAAGTCGATGTAGCGCTGGCGCGTGGCCGCGAACGTGTGCGTAACGCCGAAAACGCCGCGCAGGAAGCGCGTTTCGCCGAGCGCAGCGCCCGCGAACGTTTGCAGGAACTGACGCGCCGCCGCCAATCGCTGGCGACGCAAAAAACACAGCAGCAAAATCTTCTTGATCAGTTATCGGACGAAAAGCAGGCGATCGACTGGTCGCCGGTCGAAGCATCGCTGCAACAACAGTTGACCACTCGCGCTGACGCTGAGCAAGCACTGGCAACGGCACGCAACCAACTTGAAACGTTGACCACTGAGTTACGCGCCACCGAGGAAGCGCGTTTGACCGCCGAACACCAGCTTGAACCGGCGCGTGCCCGCATCGAAGACATGCGTTTGAAAGAGCAAGCTGCCGTTTTGCAGGAACAACAATTCGCCGAACAATTGACCGAGGCCGAAGCCGATCTCGATGCTTTGCCGGGAATGCTCAAAGCCTGGGGCAGGGCATCGCTCAACAACGAAATCGACCGCTTGCAAAAAGCCATTGCCGCGCTCGGCGCGGTGAATCTGGCGGCGCTCGAAGAATTGACGGTTGCCGAAGAGCGCAAAACCTATCTCGACAAACAGGCCGCCGATCTCACCGAAGCGATGACGACGCTTGAAAACGCCATTCGTCAGATCGACAAAGAAACACGCGAATTGCTGCAACAAACTTTCGATACCGTCAACGACAACTTCGCACGTTTATTCCCGACACTGTTCGGCGGCGGTCAGGCCAAGCTGGTATTGACGGGCGAGGAGATTCTCGATTCCGGCATTCAAGTGTTCGCGCAGCCGCCGGGAAAACGCAACACGTCCATCCATCTGCTTTCCGGCGGTGAAAAGGCGCTGACAGCGACTTCGCTGGTGTTTGCAATTTTCCAGTTGAACCCTGCCCCGTTCTGTTTGCTCGACGAAGTGGACGCGCCGCTCGACGATTCGAACACCCTTCGCTTCTGTAATCTGGTGCGCGAAATGAGTGCGCAAACCCAGTTCATGTTCGTGACGCACAACAAGCTGTCGATGGAAATGGCCGTGCAACTGATCGGCATCACCATGCCGGAACCCGGCGTGTCGCGTGTGGTCGCGGTCGATATTGCCGAGGCGGTGGACCTCGCTACGGCGGCGTAAGCCAGGTATCAGAAAAATTTAACCACGAAAGACACGAAGAACACGAAAAGTTTTTAAAAGCAAATGCTATCGTTTTCAGAGCCTGGCGGAGGAAAGTAGAAGCGATTGATGGTATCCCCCTTTCGTACTTTTCGTGTATTTCGTGGTTAAAAAGACTTTGAAGTTATTTTCTGATACTTGATTTCATAGGAGTGTTGTGATGTTTACCCGAAACACTTTCAAATTCCTCAGCGAGTTGGGCGCCAATAACAACCGCGCTTGGTTTGATGAAAACAAGCCCCGTTATGAGGCGCTGGTGCGTGAACCGGCGCTGGATTTCATTGACGCAATGGCGCCATCGCTAAAGAAATTCGCGCCGCACTTCCGGGCGGACGCTCGCAAGATCGGTGGCTCGTTGATGCGGGTGTACCGCGATACGCGCTTTGCGAACGACAAAACGCCTTACAAAACCAACATAGGCATTCAATTCCGGCATGAACTTGCCAGGGATGTGCATGCGCCCGGTTTTTATGTACACATCGCAAACGACGAGTGCTTTTTTGCAGTGGGTTGCTGGCATCCGGAAGCGGACGCGCTCTGGAAAATGCGTAACGCCATCGCGCAAAATCCGGAACAATGGTTCAAGGCGCGAGACGACAAGAAATTCAATAAGCACTGGGCGCTGGACGGCGATACCTTAAGTCGGCCACCACGCGGTTTTGCTGCCGACCATGTGGCGATTGACGATCTCAAACGCAAGGATTACGTCGCGGTGGCATCGTTGTCGAAGGCGGAAGTCATTTCGCCGGATTTCGTCAAACTGACCGCGCAACGTTTTTCGGAAGCGGTGCCTTTGATGCGGTTTTTGTGTAAAGCGCTGGAAGTTCAGTATTAAAATGTTTTTAACCGCATAGAGCGCAAAGAGCGCAAAAAGGTTCTCACGCGGAGGCGTGGAGAAGGAAAGCCCCCTTTTGAAAGGGGGTGCCCGCCGAAGGCGGGCGGGGGTTTGTTGCGGGCGAGACGCCCGCGCTCCCAGAGTTGTTATTCTGCGTGGAGCGAAGCAGAGTTGCGAAGAAGAACTCCGTCATTCCCGCGAAAGCGGGAATCCAGTCCTTCCAAACCTCAAATTTCAAAGCCCTTGCGTTGGTAAAAACGCGTGGATTTCATCTTTGCGAGAAGGTGTTTTCTGGATTCCCGCTTTCGCGGGAATGACGGGGC
>JAITMH010000121.1 GCA_031277445.1 Burkholderiales bacterium | reverse complement strand
ATCCCAAGGGATCGAACGCTGACCGCTTAACCAGGGCAGGGAAAACAGCAACCAGATCACCGCCAGAACAAGCCAAGGACGCACGAGCGCGATTTGCGCTCGTGCCTGCATCCATGGAACGATGCGTTCAAACCTTATTTGCATGACGGTGGTAAAAAATAGATGACGCATCAACACACAGTTTAAACCCAAAAGCAAATGCGCCACCGGCCTTTGTTGCCGAAACGCCCCTTGTTTTTCCGGGTGGTAAGCCGTAATATGTAGATACGTCTTACTAACAGAGAGCAAAACATGGAAGCAGCCACCCTTTCCAGCAAGGGGCAACTGGTGATACCGGCCAGTGTGCGCCATGCGCTGCACCTGAAAGCGGGCAACCGCCTGAGTGTCACTGTCGAGGGTGGAAATATCGTGCTGAAACCGGAAAGCACATCAGCATGGGCTCCGTTGAACCCGAAAGGTGTACGCCTGAGCGCCGCCGAGCTGTCACGGCCAGTGGATGTGTCCGATGAAACCCGTCGCGGTTGACACCAACGTATTGGTGCGGCTGGCAACCGGCGATCATGCCAGAGAGTACCGCGCCGTCGTTGAATCGCTGAATGCGCGTTCATGGCAGGTGTTCCCGACCGTGGTTCTGGAAACCGAATGGGTGCTACGCTCACGGTATGGCTATACTCCGGAGCAATTCGCCGATTTCGTGGAGTGGATGGACGCCCACGGGCGCATTGCGTTGGCGCAAGCCGAGATCGTGCGTGTGGCTGTGGCCTGCCACCGTGAAGGAATGGACTTTGCCGATGCGCTGCATATGGCGCAAACGGAGGGTGAGCCTTTTTTGACACTGGACAAGGATTTACAGCGTAAGGCGGACAAGCTGGGTTTGCGCACAGCATCTCTGGCGTTTCCCTCAAGCGGTCGGCACGAGCGATGACAATCGTGTTGGCTGCGGGAACTCTGATTCCTGATGCCTGACTCCTGATCCCTGAATACGCTATGATTCGTCTTTTGCGCATCGGAACGTCAGACCCATGGAATTTTTGGAATTTTTAGCCAAGGACTATAACTGGGGAGCTGCGGTTATTTTCGTGCTCTCGGGAGCGTTGCTCTTTTTGTGGCCGCAACTGCAAAACCGTTTTTCCCCGGCCACCGGCGTATCGACGCTGGAAGCCATCAAACTGATTAATGCGGGAGGCGTTGTCGTGATTGATGTGCGCGATTCCGCCGCTTATGCCGAAGGCCACCTCGGCAGCGCGACCAACATCCCGCTGGCCGAAATTCGGGGAAAATTGCCCGAACTTCGCAAGAAATCTCCCAAAAACGTTCTGGTTTATTGCGACCGAGGGCAAAAGAGCCTGACCGCCGCCAAGATTCTGGCCGAGGCGGACAAGACCATCCACAATTTGAAGGGCGGTCTGGCGGCATGGAAGGAAGCGGGGCTGCCGGTTGAGAAAACTTCGGGAAAAGCGGCGGAGAAAAAAGCAGGGAAAAAGGCAGGAAAAACACAGGCAAAATCATCGGAGAAAACCAATGGAAAATCCAAAAAATGAAGGCGTGACAATTACGATGTACTCATCGGCGATCTGCCCATACTGCCAACGCGCCGAAATGCTGTTAAAGAATAAGGGCGTGACCGAAATCACCAAAATTCGGATCGACGAAACGCCGGAGAACCGCGACGAAATGATCGCCAAAACCGGTCGTCGCACCGTCCCGCAGATTTTCATCGGCGACACCCATGTCGGCGGCTTCGATGACCTGGCGGCGCTTGATCGGGCGGGCGGTCTGGAACCGTTGCTCAAAGAGCAAGCGTAAGCGCAAATCCGGTAGAATACCCACTTATCGCATAACCTCTTATGCGGCTCACTCAACAACGTTAAGGAAACACCGACATGGCAGAAAACTCCAACGCAGCCCAACCGGCTGCGGCAGAAAACAATGTGCAGATTCGCATTCTGAAAATTTACGTCAAAGATTTGTCGATCGAAAACCCCGCCGCACCGCAGATTTTCCAGCAGGAAAACATGCCGAACGTCGAAATGGGTTTGCGTGCGGAAGCGAACAAAATTGCCGACGACACTTACGAAAGCTTGCTGACCGTCACGCTGACGCTCAAGCTGGAAGATAAAACCGTATTGCTGGTCGAAGCCAAACAAGCCGGAATCTTCAACATCACCGGCATGCCGGAAGCGGCGCTGCAACCGTTGATCGCCACACATTTGCCGTCGGTTCTGTTCCCGTATGCGCGTGAAGTCGTCGCCTCTGCCGTCGGTCACGCCGGATTCCCGCCGTTTTATCTACCGCCGACGAATCTGGAAGCGCTTTACCAGCAGCAGTTGGCCGCAAAAAACCAACTGGAAGAAGCGCCCGTCAGCGCGGTCAACTGATCGGGGATAAAAAACGGGAACCACGAAAAACACGAAGGTCACGAAAAAATGGCCGTTGTTCTGCGCGAAGTCGCCGGATGCAGAATCCAGGTGCGCCCTCTTCAAGAACCTTCCCCCGAAGCGATTTTGATCGGGGAGCGGCGGGGTGAGGTGGGGTTCTGTTTTCGTGTCTTTCGTGGTTAACTTTTATTCTGAGTTATCGCCATGTTTCGCTATCTCCTTTCCCTCCTCCTGTTCGGCGCGTTGACCGCCACTGCCCAGGCCGCCGAATTTCAGATGATCAACAGCACGCCGACCATCCTCTACGATGCGCCGTCGCAAAAAGCGCGGGCATTGTTTCTCTATGGTAGCGGGGCGCCGGTCGAGCTGATTTCAGCGATTGAAGGTTGGAGCAAAGTGCGTGACGCGCAAGGCGCGGTTGGCTGGGTCGAACGTTCAAAGCTGATCGACAAACGTGCGCTTCAAGTGCGCGTTCCGCTCGCGCAGATTCGCACACAGCCATCGGACGATGCGCCGCTGGCGTTCGAAGCCGAGGAAAATGTCTTGCTCGAAATCAACGAAGCGGCCACCTCGCCGATGACAACACTCACGCCCGGCTGGGTGCGGGTGCGCCATCGGGACGGAACAGCCGGTTATGTGCGGATCGGAAGCATCTTCGGATTGTGATGCGTGAAAATTAACCGCAACGGAAATTGCTCACGCGGCGGCGCGGAGAAAAATTCCCCCCTCTCCCCTTGCGGGAGAGGGGCAGGGGGAGAGGAGGCTTTTGGATTCCCGGACGGCGCTTCGCTTGTCCAGGCTACGCACCTCAGAGATCCGTTGCCCACAAGTATGACGTCATTGCGAGCGAAGCGAAGCAATCCAGAAAGCTTTCTCCGCGTCTC
>JAITMH010000065.1 GCA_031277445.1 Burkholderiales bacterium | reverse complement strand
AGTTGATCTTCCGTTGGAGCCTCGCCACCGCGACCACGCACTCACCGGCGACTGGAAAGACCACCGTGACTGCCACATCAAACCTGACTTGGTGCTGATCTATCGAAAGCCGGACGATGACACGTTGCAGCTTGTGCGCCTTGGTTCGCACAGCGAGCTTGGCCTTTGAGCAGCTCACGCAGGTCGGGGCGGGTTTGCGAACCTCGGCGTTTTGGAGTAGCGCGAGCGACTCACGTCGTTTCTACCCTGTTCGCAGTTCTTCCCGTATGATTTTTCTTAAGTCGGCTTCGATTTTTCCTGACTCAACCACTCTGCGCAAAGTATCGTTGATGAGTGTCTGGTAACCTCTTTCGCCCGCCAGAGACTTGAAATGCTCGATGATGGGAACGTCAAGCATGATATTGATCCGCGACTTGCCGACACGGGCGCGGACAGCGCCCTGCCATTCCGCTTTGCTCACCGTTTCTTTACCGACGCGAAAACGTGCGCGGTCAAAATCAGCTTGCGTTAATTTGGGGGCATCATCGGTGTCAGAAATTGCCGACATTTTTGTAGTAAAGGTCTGTTTCATCACTGTCTGCCTTTCTCATGGAAATGATCCGTATTTCGTCATCGGATTCCACATGCACAACGAGAACCACGGCAAAGCCAAGCAAACCAATAGCGATCATTCGCTGCTCGCCATAGTCGTTTCTCGCGTCTTCAAACAACACGACCGGGCCGGAAAACACCTCTTTCGCATCCGCAAAATCCAGCCCATGCTTGACAAGGTTGGACTGGCGCTTGTTTTCGTCCCATGTGTATTTCATAAGGCGTTATTATACACATTATTATATGTATGTCAACCCCGCCCCCGCGAGAACAACGGCTTACAACCGCTTCAACCACAACGCCAGCGCCAGCGAGACAACGACGCTTAAAGCGGCCAGCGTGAAAATGGCGGGGATGCCGTGCCACTCGCCGAGTGAGCCGCCGAGCGCCATCCCCGCGCCGAGGCCGCTGACGATGCAGGTGGATGACCAGGTAAACGCTTCTGCTGTGTAGCGCTCCTGTGCGTAGCGCGATGTGAGCAGTGTTAGTGCCGTCAGGGATGGAGCGACCATCATGCCGGCAAGGAGGGCAAGCAAGATGAACCAGCCGGGCGTGCTGGTGATGATGTGTAACGCGGTGAACAGCAGCAGCGCGGCGAATAACCAGGGCAGTTGTTGCTCAGGTTTCGACTTGAAGCGAACGCCGCCATAGATCAGGCCGCCGATGGCGCTTCCGATACTCGCGGAGGCGATCAGGATTCCTGCCCAGAAAAGTTTGCCGTAGTGTTCCGCGAAAGCGGGGTAGCCGAGTTCGAGCGCTCCCAGAGACATCGCAATGGTGAAGGTGATGACGAACACCAGCAACAGGCGCGGTTCGGTCAACGGCCCAAGCCAGTGGCGTTCGACGGTGCGGTCGTATTTGATATAGCGGATGGCAGGCGAACGCAGGAAAAGCGGCACGGACAGCGTCGAGGAAACCAGAAAAAGAAGAAATGCCCAGATCGGGGAAGCGATGGCCAGCATGAAGGCGACCAACATGGGGCCGACGACAAAATTGAGTTCGGTCAACACGGCGTCGAATGAAAAGGCGGTTTGCCGCAATTCGGGCGTTTCAAAACGGTAGCGCCAGACGGCGCGTGTCAATACGATAAGCGGTGGACAGAAAATACCGGCAACAATCATGCAAACGGTGATGAATGCGGTCGGTAAAGGGGTCGTTAAAGGAGCAGTGGCAGGCAGCAACATCAACCACAGCGACAGCGGATGGACGACGCCGGTAACCCAGAGCAAACGCTGTGCGCCGAAGCGGTCGATTAACCGGCCTACGACCGGCGCGGCGATGGACATGGCCACTAGGTAAATGCCGACGTGCATACCGGCGAATGCCAGTGAGCCGGTGATCTGGTTCAGGTACATCAGGAACGCCAGCGACGACATGCCGATTGGCATGCGTGTGATCAGCGATGTGATTAAAATCGTGCGGACATCCGGTTCTTGCAGAAACCTCAGATAGCGATCGCGGGCGTAAAGAAAAGGCATGGGTGTCAGGGATCAGAGGTCAGGAATCAGAGGTCAGGAGTCGGGTATCAGAAAGGTATCATTTAAGGCAAAGGAAGCAAACCAGAAAAACCCATCCCCACCCCAGCCCTCCCCTTGAAGAGGAGGGCGCTTCCGTGTTCTTCGCGCCTTCGCGTGAGATGGTTTTTCTATGCGTTCTTTGCGTTCTTTGCGGTTCATTTGTTTTTAACGGAAGCGGAAGATCAGTAAACAAAACGGGCAGCGGTCACGCCGGGCAAGGTGTGGAGGTGTTGGACGAGCGCTCCTTCCGGCGCGATACGCCAAGGGTCGGGCAAGGTGACGACGCCGTGCGCCTGAGCATTGGCGTAGTTGATCACGACCGGCACACCGGCGCCGTTTTTTCCTGAGAACGGACGAAGTGTTTCGAGAAGCGTTTGGGCGTTGGCGTCGGTGTTGCATGAGATCCGCAATGTTTTGGCACGGGTGCGGCGAACGGTGTCGAGATCGTAGAGCGTGTCGGCAAGAATGCGCAGATTGCTTTGCGCGTCTTCGCCGTCACGTTCCTGATGACGGGCGGTGATGCGCACATCGGCAATGATCAGCCGATCTTCCTGCAACAAAGCGCGGGCAGTATCTAAAAGTTCATTATAAATAACGATTTCGACGTTGCCGGTGCTGTCGTCAAGCGTCACGAAGGCCATTTTGCCGCGCTTGCTCGACTGAACACGAATCGCGGTGACGATGCCGGCGATCAATGCGCGGTCTTGCTGCGGCTTGAGACGGTCGAGCGGCGCGGCAACAAGCGCAGACAGTTCTTCTTCGTATTGGTGGAACGGGTGTCCCGATAAATAAAAACCGAGAACGCTTTTTTCCTGCGCCAGTCGTTCGGCTTCCGGCCAGGGCGGCACATCGGCGAGCGTGTGATGAAAGGGCAATGCTTCGTCCGAGAACAGCGCGGTTTGCGTGGCATGGGCGGCAGCTTGTTCGGCGGCGTCCATCGCGGTCTGCATGGAAGCGAGCAGGGCGGCGCGGTTGTCGTTGAGCGAATCAAAAGCGCCGCTGCGGATCAGCGCTTCGACAACACGGCGGTTTACCTGACGGCGGTCAACACGTTTGCAAAAATCGAAAAGATCGGTAAAAGCGCCGCCTGCGTGACGCTCGGCGACGACGTTATCAATCGCGTGTTCGCCGGTGCCTCTGATGGCGCCCAGACCGTAACGCAAAAGGTGTGTGTCAATCGGTTCAAAACACCAGGTCGAGGTGTTGATGTCGGGCGGAAGGATTGCCAAGCCTTGCGCGAGCGCGTCGTCGTAAAAAAACCGCGCTTTGTCGGTATCGTGCATGACGAGCGACAAGTTGGCGGCCATGAAAGCGGCGACGTGGTGGGCTTTGAGGTACGCGGTTTGATAGGCGACCAGCGCGTAAGCGGCGGCGTGCGATTTGTTGAAACCGTAACCGGCAAATTTTTCCATCAAGTCAAACATCAGATGGGCTTTTCTTTGCGGCGCTCCGTTTTCCTCAGCGCCACTGACAAAAGTGCTGCGGTGCCTGGCCATTTCCTCGACGTTTTTTTTGCCCATTGCGCGACGCAACAAGTCGGCGCCGCCCAGCGAATAGCCGCCGATCGTCTGCGCGATCTGCATCACTTGTTCCTGATAAACCATGATGCCGTAAGTCGGGCTGAGGATGGTTTTCAGGCGGTCGTCGAGATAATCAATGCGTGCGCCGTGTTTGCGTTCAACGTATTCGGGAATCAGCTCCATCGGGCCGGGGCGATACAACGCAACCAGCGCGATGATGTCTTCAAACTGGTCGGGATGCGCACGCAGCAGCAACTCGCGCATTCCACGCGATTCAAACTGGAAAACAGCCGTAGTGTTGCCTTTGCGAAAAATGTCGTAAGTGACTTTGTCGTCGAGCGGCAGGTCTTTGAGCGTGATGCCGGAAGCCGGATCGAGCTTTTTAATGAACTTCAGCGTCCAGTCGAGCACGGTCAGCGTCGCCAGTCCAAGAAAGTCGAACTTCACCAATCCCGCCGCTTCAACATCGTCTTTGTCGAATTGCGAAACGGTGGCGCCGGCGCCGGGCTGAAGGTACAGCGGACAAAAGTCGGTGAGTTTGCCCGGCGCGATCAGCACACCACCGGCGTGCATGCCGACGTTGCGCGTCAATCCTTCGAGCGGCTCGGCAAGCGCCAACAATTCGCGCACTTCTTCTTCGTTTTTTTCACGTTCGGCGAGCAACGGTTCGGCTTCCCGCGCTTCGGCCAGCGTGATTTTATTTCCGGGTGTGAACGGAATCAGCTTGGAGATGCTGTCACAAAACGAGTACGGCAGATCGAGTACGCGACCAACATCGCGCACGACGGCTTTCGCGGCCATTGTGCCGAAAGTGGCGATTTGCGAAACGCTGTCGCTTCCGTATTTGTGGCGCACGTAATCAATAACACGTTCGCGTTTGTCCTGGCAGAAGTCGATGTCGAAGTCAGGCATCGACACGCGCTCCGGGTTGAGAAAACGCTCGAACAGCAAGGCGTAACGCAACGGATCGAGATCGGTGATGCCGAGACTGTAAGCTACCAGCGAACCGGCGCCTGAGCCGCGACCGGGACCGACCGGCACATCGTTGGCTTTGGCCCAGTTGATAAAATCGGCGACGATCAGAAAGTAGCCGGGGAAGCCCATCTGCACAATGGTGTCGAGTTCAAAGTCGAGACGCGCCTGATATTCGGCACGTTTTGCTTCGCGCTGCGCTTCGTCCGGAAACAGTTCGCGCAAGCGACGTTCCAGTCCCTCTGTTGCCTGCGTTTTCAAAAACACTTCGACGCTCATGCCTTCCGGCGTCGGGAAGATCGGAAGATGTGGTTTGCCGAGCGGGATGGTTAAATTACAACGTTGCGCTACTTCTACCGTATTGGCGAGTGCTTCCGGAAGATCGGAAAATTTTTCCGCCATCTCGGTTTGCGTCGTGAAATACTGTTCCGGCGTGAAACGCTGCGGACGGCGGGTGTCGGACAACGTGTAGCCTTCGGAAATGCAGACACGCGCATCGTGCGCCCGAAAGTCGTCGCGGGTTTTGAATTGCACCGGATGCGTGGCGACGAGCGGCAAGTCGAGGCGACGCGCCAGGTCGGCGCAAGCGGCAACCAGCAAGTCATCGTCGGCGTGACCGGCGCGTTGCACTTCGAGATAAAAGCGGTCGGGGAAATGCCGCGCCCAGACACGCGCCGAAGTTTCGGCGGTTTCGACATCGCCCTGCAACAACGCTTCGCCGATTTCACTTCCGCGAGCGCCGGTAATCAACAGCAAACCTTCGTGGTATTCGCGCAGCCATTCGGGAGTGATGCCGATTTTCCCATGGTGCGCTTCCTGCGCCTGATAAGCGTGCGTTAACAGTGTACACAGATTCAGATAACCGATACGCGACTGCGCCAACAACAACATCCGGTGCGGCGCAGCACGCGGTTTTTTCTGAATGAAGCCGATGTCGGCGCCGACAATCGGTTTGATGCCGGTTTTTCGTGCGGTTTTGTAAAACTTGATAAGCCCGAAAAGATTGTTGAGATCGGTCAACGCCAGCGCGGGCATGGCATCGGCTTTGGCGGCGGCAGCGGCTTCGTCAATGCGCAGAATGCCGTCAACGATGGAAAATTCGCTGTGGCAACGCAAGTGGACGAAACGGGGAATTGCAGCGGTCACGACAGATTCTTTCAGCGACAAGTGTTAAAATCCGATTATCTTTGACGCAAACGCCTCATCGGCATTGCGGTCGGGGGTTCTACAAAACAACGCGACAAACAACGAAACAAAAAACCAACTTATGAAACGGCTTTTCTTCAGTTTCGCTATTTTAACAGTGGTTGCGGGGTGCGCGACGGTTGATCCCGTGAAAACGCCGCCGGGCGACAGCACATTCATCGGCGCACCGGTAGAAACACCGCCTGCGGTCGAGCCGCCGCGCCCGAGGCACAATCTTTCCGGCTTCCCGTTGCCGTATCGGCAGGGCTATGACGACGGTTGTAACAGCGTTCAGGGGGCAGAGCGCAAAGACGCGCAACGGTTTGCACGCGACGCGAATTACCGTACAGGCTGGCAAGACGGCTATGCGCTGTGCGCTCCCAGGAAATGACCGGATAACAACATTGTTTGCCTGTTTTCTGATGCGACGGCAAGAGCCGCTCTCCGGCGTTCGGCTTCCGGCATGAACTCGCCCGCGCTCTTTATCGTTGTTGCGCTTGTCTGGGGTTCGACCTGGCTGGCGATCACGGGGCAACTGGGCGTTGTTTCGCCGGTGGCATCGGTGACGTACCGTTTCGTGATCGCGGCGGTGATTCTGATGCTTTGGTGTTGGCAACGTAGTGTGCCGTTGCGCTTTCCGTGGCGAACGCATGTCGGTATGGCGGGGCAGGGCGCCTGTCTGTTCAGCCTCAACTATTTGTGCATTTATGTCGCGGAACAGTACATTTCGTCAGGGCTGGTCGCGATTCTTTTTTCATTATTGGCGGTTCTGAATGTTTTTGGCGCTCGTGCGCTGTTCGGTGCGCCGTTGACGGCGCGCACAGTGTTTGCCGCCGTGTTGGGCATCGGCGGCGTGACGCTCATGTTTCTTCCTGAATTCAGAATGATGAACAACCACCCGGAAGTGCTCAAGGGCATCGCGTTTGGCGTGCTTGGCGTCTTGTTCGCGTGCGGCGGCAATATGGTGGCGATTCACAATCAGCGAACAGAAGTTCCGGTATGGTCGGGCGCAGCGTGGGGGATGGTTTATGGTGCGGTGATTTCGGCGCTTATCGGGTTGGCAATGGGCATCGAGTGGACGTTTGACATGCGCCCGATGTACATCATTTCGCTGCTGTATCTGTCGGTGTTCGGGACAATCGTGGCGTTTCTGTGTTACCTGACGCTGCTCAAGCGCGAGGGCGCCGGTCCTGCTTCATACGTGATTGTGGTGACGCCCGTCGTGGCGTTGTTGCTCTCGACACTGTTTGAGGGTTACCAATGGACAGCGATTGCCGCTGTCGGCGCTGTGCTGGCGTTGGTCGGGAATTTTTTGACGATGCGGCGGAGCAGGTAACAGGTATCAGGGGTCAGATGTCAGAGGTCAGAGGTCAGAGGTCAGAGGTCAGAGGTCAGAGGTCAGAGGTCAGAGGTCAGAGGTCAGGACTCCGTCATTCTGCGCGTAGCGAAGCGGCGTCGCAGAATCCACACGAAAACGGGAGGCAGATTGCCTCTCCTACGAGCAGTGTGTGGCGATTTTGGCGTAGGGGCGGCAACCTGCCGCCCGTAACGTATTTTCTGGATTGCTTCGCTTCGCTCGCAATGACGCCGTTTTGGCTTCACGCGGAGGCGCGGAGAACGCGGAGAAGGAAAGCCCCCTTTCCAAAGCGGATTGCTCACGTTATATTGATTTTATATTGTTTGTGATGAAAGAACAGCAGCAAGGTATCGTTTAGCGCCTCAAAGCTTTTACTGTATCTCTTGCTTCTCCTGTTAAATCTGGCAAGGTTATCCCTGATGCTGCTGTTGATGCTCTCGATCAAGTGCGTTTGTGATTTTCCTGGCGCCACCCTGTGTAGCTCTG
>JAITMH010000092.1 GCA_031277445.1 Burkholderiales bacterium | reverse complement strand
TGCAACGTGTCATCGTCCGGCTTTCGATAGATCAACACCAAGTCGGGCTTGACGTGGCAATCTCGGTGGTCTTTCCAGTCGCCTGTGAGTGCATGGTCGCGGTGGCGCGCCTCCAACGGAAGATCAGCCAGTAGCGCGGACAAGACGGCACGAAAATCGGTATCAAGCGTGGCGCGATGCTGCCCCTTCTTCTCGCGTTTGTAGTCTCGCTTGAACTGGCCAAAACGCTCAATCGTCCGCATTGAGATCGGCCATCAGGTCATCTATGGTTGCGAATTTCACGCCCCTTCCTTCGCGGGCCTCGCGCATGGCCGCGATGGTGGTATCGCTCGGGATCAATGGTTCGAACGGCAAAGCCTTCTCGCGCGCAACACGCGTGAGCATGATGCGGAAAGCGTCGGATACGGTAAGACCCATCGCCGCCAGCACGGTCGATGCTTCTTCCTTGATGTGCTCGTCGATACGGGCGCGGACAACAGCGTTTGCAGGCATAGGGCACCTCCTCTCGTGAGCCACATTGTAGCTCAAAGCAGCGATACACAGCAAGCCCGCCTATTTAACCGCAAAGAACGCAAAGATCGCAAAGAAAGACCATCTCTCGCGGAGACGCGAAGAGCGCGGAGAAAAATACTCCCTTCGCCCCGTCATTCCCGCGAAAGCGGGAATGACGGAGTTCTGATGCCTGATTCCTGGCCTCTGATACCTGATCGCGTCTTCGCGTGAAACGGTCTTTCCAGGCCGCTCGCCATAAAAAACGGCGCCCATCATGAGAGCGCCGTTTTTTGTTCCAGGCAAACTCAAATCATTTCTTGGCGATATCGACGATAACCGCTGCTTCGTATTGTTTCCATTTGATCATGATGACGTAAGGCCGTTCCCGCACAGCCGTACTCAACTGCTCGGAAGGTCCCTGAAAGGTTATCGGCACCGAAATGCCCATCCCCTCTCCGAAATGCTCGCGTGCGTTGCCGGCCAGCGTGTTGGCGATCTCGCCTACCGCATCGAGCAAGTGCGCATCGGTTTGTCGCGGCTCTTGCATCGCCAGCAGCAGCCGCATCAGCATGATCTTCGTCGCCGAAAAATAAATACTTCCTCGATAACGTCCGCTCAGGGAAATCAATCCCGTGAAATCGTAAGTCGGCGGCCGGATTTCTCCCTCTGCCAAAAACGAGGAGCGAATTTTGGCCTTTTCCCCCGTGATCTGGGCGAAATAGCGGTTGACCGCACCCACAAAAACTTCAATTTCCTGTTCAGTAATATCAGCCATCTCAACTCATAACTTCCAGAAGCGCACCAATCAATTGCTCATCCGTAAAGGGTTTATAAAGAAATCCTTTTGCGCCTTTTTTAAGCGCTTTGATGGCCGTCGCTTTATCACTCAATGCCGACACCACCAGAATGCTGGCTTGGGGATTCAATCTGGCCATGCTCTCGGTGCATTCGACGCCATCCATTTCCGGCATGGTCAGATCCATCGTTACCAGTTCCGGTTGCGCGTTGGAAAAAAGCTCCAGCGCTTCGACCCCGTTTTTCGCCATCCCGACGATTTTCAGGGTCGGCAACCGAGGATCGCCCATAATTCTGGCAATCCGGCCACGGATAATACTGGAATCATCGACAATCAGTAATCTCACGCAGCTTTCCTTTTTCTAACGCTTTAACACTCAAGCAAGATCTATCAAAACTCATCTCAGGATGAGCGCTTAAAACATTCTTTCAAAATGTTCTCAAAGCGAGAAGCGTATCTTGAATTCCGTGAACGCCTGCGCTTTGCTGTTCAGCGTCAGATGACCACGCAACCTCATGATCCTCTCGGCCACCACATCGAGCCCGACGCCATGTCCGGCATCGCGGTCGGCTTCCTCGGCCGTCGAGAAGCCCGGCTCAAACAGATACAACATCACCGCATCGACACTGAGTGCGTTCGCATCTTTTTCCGAGAGCAGTCCTTTCTGCACCAGTTCTTTCCGTATCTTGGCTGACGAAACGCCACGGCCATCGTCACGAACGGCGAATTCGTATTCATCACGACTCACCTCTTTGCACTCGACGTGAATTTCTCCGCCGGCCGGTTTGCCCTGCGCCCTGCGTTCGCCAGGCATTTCGATGCCATGCTTGACGGCGTTACGCAGCAACTGGATGGTAATGCTGTTTAACTCATTGGCAATCCGTCGCGGCAAGCGCACGATATCCCCAAGATCGCATACCACAGCCACTTCTTTCCGCTCGTCGTCGGCAATGCGGGAAACCAGATTATGCACACTGTCGGTAAACGTTTGCAGGTATTTCTCGTCGGCATCCCCACCGCCGCCGGAACCCGTCATCTTTTCGGCGATATTGGTGATCGACGCCAACCGCTCGTAGAAGCCGTCCAGCAACACGGTAATCCGCACCATGTCCTCGCCGCGCACTTCGCCTTTTTCGCGCATCGCCACCAATTCTCTTTCGAATCCGTGTGCGTAACCTTCGAACATTTCGATGTTCAGTGCTGCGGCCTCGCCTTTGATGCCGTGCACAATCCGCATGATGTAGTTCAACAGGTGCAGACGCGCCTGTTCGCTATCGTCCTCGGAACGCAACCGCTCATTGATTTGAGCCAGCCCTTTGCCAACGTTGTCCAGGAACTGACGCAACACGCTGGCGTCCGTGTTCAGCAATTTGAGCAGCACTTCGACTTCGACCCGCGACTGTCCTTTTGCCGCATCCAGTTGCGCGGTCAATTCCACCAGTTCCGTCACGTCCTGCACGGTCACCAGAAGGTGCGCAATTTTGCCTTCTTCAAGCACCCGGTGGAAGTTGAAGTTCAGGTAGCGCGGCTCCTCGCCTTCCTTGCCGCTCACCTCTACCTGATTCAACGGGTTCAGCGACGTCACCAGCGCTTCTTTCACCCGATCGCCAAACAGCAATTCGATGTAATCCCTGGCGTTATCGTAAGCATCTCTGGAAACCATTTCCTCCAACACCGGCAGAAAGGGCATTTCCGGGAAGACGTCTCGTCGCAAAACGCTCCTCAGCGACTTCGAATATTGCGACCCCAGCCGGTAATCACGGTCGAGCAGGAACAAACCTTCTCTCACCGTCCCCAGGATTTCCCCGGTTTCCTTACGCGCCCTGTCCAGATCGCGGTCGCCTCTCATCAAGCCGGTAATCGAGATGAACACGGTGTACAACACGTTGAGCAACACCACCATCAAACCACCGACCTGAACCCAGTAAAGGATCGTCGCCCGCTGATCGGCGATCCGTTCGAGTTCGAACGTCAAGGAGTTCATCAAGTTGAACAACGGCACGTTGTTGACGCGCATGTACGCTACGGCATCTTCCAATTCCTCAATACTGAAGTCCGGGCTTCTCAGCATCGGTTGCAACCTGATCAGGAACGGGTTCCAGATTTCGTAGGCGTCACGCACGATCCGATGCCCTTCTTCGGTTTCGACCTGCTCCAGGAAGACCGGGTTGCCATCGCCGCCGGTCACCACGTCACCGTCGCGGAAGCCTTTTATGGTGGTGTCGAAAATGTTTACCGCAAATGCCAGTTCTCTCAGTTCCGCTTCCTGCGGCTGGCCGCGCAGCATGTTATCCTGCACCAGCATCAGCGCTTTGGAGATTCTTTGCGACATCGCTCGCTGGCGGCCCGACAGGTTAATCGACACCGCCGACTCGGCAATCTTTTGCGAATAGTAGATGTTAGTTCCAAGAACAAACATACTACTGACCAGGAAGATTCCCACTGAGATAAAAATTGCGAGATATTTCCGGAAAAGATCCCAAAACATCTTACCCTCCAATCGGCCTTATTATCGGCATAGCCCTCTGATGACAGGAAGGCCGCCTCACATCCTCAGCCAAATCCTGCCTGCTTTAACCTCGTAACATACTCGAACTGCTACTCTTTGTAAAAGGATTTGTTGCTTCCCGGGCTTTTACAATTCCCATACCGTTGCATATTCCCTCATTTCCAAGCCCTGTTTTTTCTGAATCACCCGTTTCGCAAGCACCGCAACACATGCCATAATCGTCTGAAATGTTCCAAATTTCTGCCTCAGGCGCGACGCCTGCCAAGCATGAACAATGACATCAGCAACCCCGGGGAAGGCTTCGGCTGCCTCTGGGGACGCCAATCCACGCTCAAGCTGCCCCGTCATGTCCGCCGCCTGCGCCCATCCGCAATATCTGCGCCAAAGAACGCCTTGAAAACCTCTTATAATCCGTTTTTTCAAAAAGAAACGACGCCACCGCATGACGCTTGACCTCTTTTTCATCGCTTTGATCCTCGGCCTCGTGCAAGGAGTCACCGAATTCCTGCCGATTTCATCGACCGGGCATTTGATTCTTGCCGGTTCGCTGCTGGATTACACCGAGGACAGTTCCAAAACCTTCTTTGTGGTGATTCAGCTAGGCTCCATTCTCGCCGTCTGCTGGGAATACCGCCAACGCCTTTGGAAAATGTGCGCCACGCTGCCCCAGGCCCGCGCCTCGCAGAAGTTGGCGCTCAATCTCACCATCGCCCTGCTCCCCTCCATCGCGTTGGGCGCTTTGCTGTTTTCGCTTCTGAAGACCCACCTGTTTGCACCGATTCCGGTCGCGTGTGCGCTGATTGTTGGCGGCTTGATCATCCTGCTGGCCGAGCGGCGCTACAAAAACCGTCCCGAAACCGTCCGCATTCAGACGCTCGACGACATCGGCTGGCGGGATGCGCTAAAAGTCGGCATTGCCCAAACCTTTGCCCTGATTCCGGGGACATCGCGCTCCGGCGCGACCATCATCGGCAGCATGCTGTTTGGTTTTTCAAGAATTGCGGCCACCGAATTCTCGTTTTTTCTGGCGATTCCGACCATGCTCGCCGCCACCTGCTATTCGCTGTACAAAGACCCCCAGATTCTTTCATCCGGAGACCTTGCCTCGTTTTTAAGTGTCGGCTTTGTCGCCGCGTTCATCTCGTCCTTTTTCTGCGTCCGTTGGCTGTTGCGCTATATCAGCCGTAACGACTTCGTACCGTTCGCCTGGTACCGGATCGGCTTCGGTTTGTTGATTTTGGTGACAAGCGGCGTCGGCATCATCGCCTGGTAAGCGTTATCCTATGCGGCTTCGTCACAGGATCGCGTTTCGGAGTTTCTTTTCATGTCGATTGTTTTTCGTTCTTTTCTTTTCTTTGGATGGACCATGATGCTTGTCACCGCGTCTGCCGCTTCGCCGGATTCTTCTACCCGCGCCGGTTTTACTGCCGGCCCCGTCATCGAAGGCATTGCGTCCTACACACTGGACAACGGCCTGCAAATATTGCTTTTCCCCGATGACAGCAAGCCGACAACAACCGTCAACATCACGTACAAAGTGGGTTCGCGTCACGAGAACTACGGCGAAACCGGCATGGCGCATTTGCTCGAACATTTGGCGTTCAAGGGAACGCCGACCACCGCCAATATTTTCGAGGAACTCGGCAAACGCGGGATGCGTTTCAACGGATCGACTTACTTCGACCGCACCAACTATTACGAAACCTTCACCGCCGATCAGGACGCGCTCGACTGGGCGCTCGGCATGGAAGCCGACCGGATGGTTAATGCGTTCATCGCACGAAAAGACCTCGACAGCGAAATGACCGTCGTCCGCAACGAATACGAAAACTGGGAAAACAACCCGCGCCTTGTGTTGTGGGGACGGCTGCAATCGACCGCGTTCGACTGGCACAATTACGGCAATATCACCATCGGCGCCCGATCCGACATCGAAAACGTTGACATCGAGCGATTGCGAGCGTTTTACCAGCGCTATTATCAGCCGGACAACGCCGTGCTGATCGTCGCCGGAAAATTCGATACCGAAAAAACGCTGGCAACCATTGCCCGAACCTTCGGCGCATTGCCGAAGCCGACACGAGAACTGCCGAAGCTCTATACCGAAGAGCCGACAAAGGAAGGCGAACGCACCGTCACCGTGCGGCGTCATGGTGGTGCGCCGGTGCTGGCCGCGCTCTATCACACAGCATCCGGCCCCGATCCCGACAGCGTTGCGCTTGAAGCCTTCAGCGAAATCATGACGCTGGCGCCGTCGGGACGCTTGTACAAGGCGCTGGTCGCCACCCAAAAAGCCAGCACCGTCGATGCCTGGAATTTTTCGCTGGCCGACCCCGGCATGCTGATTTTCTGGGCAACGCTGTCGCCGCAAGACGAGATCGCACCGGTTAAAAAAATCCTGACCGATACGCTGCTTGCCATCGCCCAGGAACCGATCACGGAAGCGGAAGTCGCCCGCGTGCGCACCCGTGCGCTGAAAGATTACAACGAATTGCTGCGCGATCCCGAACACTTCGCCGTCGCGCTGTCCGAGTCCATCGCGCAAGGCGACTGGCGGCTCTTTTTTCTGCAACGCGACCAATGGCGCAAACTCACTGCCGACGACGTACAACGCGCGGCCACCGCTTACATCAAACCGTCGAACGTCACCATCGGCGAATACCTTCCTGAGAGTGCGCCCGACCGCGCAAAACGAGCGCCCAGAATCGACGTTGACGCGCTGGTTCGTGACTATCGCGGCGACGAAGCCATCGCCGCCGGAGAATCTTTCGACGCTTCGCCGGAGAACCTCGAAGCGCGTACAGAACGCACCGTTCCGGAAAACGGCCTGAAACTCGCCCTGCTGCCCAAGAAAACCCGTGGCGAAGCCGTGCGTTTCAACCTGCGCCTGCGCTGGGGCGACGCCGAATCGCTGAAAAATCTGGCAACGACTGGTCGGATCACCGCCGACATGCTGTCAATGGGAACGGCTCAACGCAACCGTCAGGCGTTCGAGGACGAAATCGACCGTTTGCAAGCGCAGTTGGACATCAGCGGCGATGCCGCCAGCACAAACGTCAGCGGCGAAACCACCCGCGAACATTTGCCCGAACTTCTCGCGTTGGCGGCGGAAGCATTGCGTTCCCCCGCTTTTCCCAAAGAGGAACTTGAAAAACGGATACGCGAAAAACTGACCTCGCTGGAAACTTCCCGGAGCGATCCGCAAGCCATCGCAACGCGGGCATTGCGCCGTTACACCCAACCCTTTTCGGAAGGCGACGTGCGTTACGTCCTGACATTTGAGGAAGAAGAAACGCAACTGAAAGCGCTAACCATCACCGATCTGAAAAAATTCCATCAAGACTTTTATGGCGCTCAATACGGTGAACTGGCCGTCGTCGGCGATTTTGACGCCGAAGAAATCCGCGCACTGAGCGAAAAACTTTTCGGCCAGTGGAAAAGCAAAGCGACCTATACGCGCATCGGTGATCCTTACCAGAACATCGCGCCAACCACCTTGCGCTTTGAAACGCCGGACAAAGCCAACGCTTTCCTGATGGGACGGCTGGCCGTACCCATCAACGATCAAAATCCCGACTTCGCGGCATTGCTCGTTGCCAATCAGGCGCTGGGCAGCTCTCCCGAAGCGCGGCTGCCCAATCGTATTCGCACACAAGAAGGATTAAGTTACAGCGTCGGTTCGGCATTACAACCGGCATCGCTCGACGCCAACTCCCGTTTCGTGTTCTACGCGATCTTCGCGCCGCAGAATCTGGAGCGCGTTCAAGAAGCGTTCCGCGACATTCTGACGCAAACCGCACAAAACGGTTTGACCGCTCAGGAAATTGCCGATGCCAAACAATCGCTGCTGCAAGAGCGCCACATCGCACGGGCGCAGGACGCCATACAAACGTCGAGCCTCGCCTATCAGCTCTACCTGAAACGCACCTGGAAAGATTCCGCGCAACTGGATGCCGAAATTGCCGCCGTCACACCGGAGCAAATTGCCGCCGCGTTAAAGAAATACCTGATTCCGGAGAACGTGGTGTATTCCGTTGCGGGGGATTTTAAGTGAAGCTCAAAGCCCTCCCCTTCAAGGGGAGGGTTTGGGTGGGGATGGGGTTCAGGAATCAGGGATCAGAAATAACCCAACTCACGCGAAGCCGACGGAGGCTTGCTCTGTTGTGTACAGCGGATCATGAATTGAATCATGCAAGCAAATATTTTCAAGAATAGCTTCATTACACCGGAAGCGCACGAACTGCCGCCCCATGTTCGTGTGTTGACCACCACACGGGTTTTACCGGACGCATCAAAGAAAATGCCGGAAGCGCTTTCGGTTCAAGCGCAGCCACTTTTTCCCCTCTCCCCTCGCGGGAGAGGGTGCCCCGAAGGGGCGGGAGAGGGGGAGCGACAAACGTTTTACCCCTCTCCCCCTGCCCCTCTCCCACAAGGGGAGAGGGGAGCAGAGCATGGCGCGTCCTTTTCCCGCTTAAATCAAATCCGCTCTAACGAAATCCATTGGCCGCCAACCTCGCACGCCAAAGGCGCCGCGCTCGAATCCGCCTTCGCGCAGTGCGGACATGCCTTGCATCATTTTCTGCCGACGCCTCCTTTATGGTTGCAGCAGGTGCACGGCATTGACGTAGTGAAAATCGACGACAGCATCAGCGCTTCCGTAATGCGGCAAACGCCGCCGGTCGCCGACGCCGCTGTGACCTGCACGCCGGACGTCGTGCTCGCCGTTCTGACGGCGGACTGCCTGCCCATAGTCATCGCCTGCGAAAACAGCCACGCGCTTGCCATCGCTCATGCCGGTTGGCGCGGCTTGGCCGACGGTGTACTGGAAAACACCGTCCGATGTCTGGTCGCCATGTCGTCATCCCCAACGAAATCATTGATGGTCTGGCTGGGGCCTGCCATCGGCCCCGCCGCGTTCGAGGTTGGTGAAGATGTTTATACCGCGTTCGATGCCACCCGTGATGACGAAACCGCGTCTTGTTTCACACCCACCGGCTCCTCTGGAAAATGCGTGGGAAAATGGCATGCCGATTTGTATGCCTTGGCGCGGCTTCGGCTACGGCGCTTGGGAATCTCGAAAATCAGCGGGGGAAGCTGGTGCACGTACAGCGACGCGCAACGGTTTTTTTCATACCGTCGGCAACGCGATGAAAAGCGCATGGCAACGCTGGCATGGATTTCAGGAGGCAGAGGTCAGGTATCAGGAATCAGGAATCAGATTTGAATCCTAAACCCTGA
>JAITMH010000049.1 GCA_031277445.1 Burkholderiales bacterium | reverse complement strand
GCGCGTGATCGCGGTAATGGCGCTCACTGTCGGCGAGCGCTTGTTCGAGCGCCGCGAGATCGGTCGCCTGATCGAGTTTGGCCAATGTCTGGGCGGTATCGGCGGTTAGCGCGGGCAATGCTTCCGGTCGAGCGCGGTATTTACGCGCCAGATCGTGAATCGCGGTCAGCCGCGCCTCAGTAGCCGCCAGTGTTTCAGGGTCAAGATCGACATGCCGCGCCGCATCGCGCAGTGCCCGCGCCGCTTCGGTGAGATCAATGGCGGCGCCGTCGATCTGGTGCGCGAGATCATCGAAGGCCGGATCGTATTGTCCGGCATCGCGCAGTTTTTGAATGAGATGATGAAGTTGCGGCAACAGCGCTGCGTCGCTTTCGGAGAGAAGGTTGGCGCCGTCGCGGGCGGTTATGAGCAGGGTTTCGGCGTGTGCCAGTTGGTTTTGTCGGGCTGACAGTTGCTCCCATTCGCCTTCTTGCATCGCCAGCGCTTGCAAGTCATCGTGACGCAATGTCAGACGTTCGTGTTCGATCACCAGCGTTTCCTGCGCTTGGCGGGCGTCGTCGAGCGTTTGCCGGGCGGTGCGCCAAGTGTGCCAGGCATCGCGCACAGCGTCGGCTTGCGGCAATGCGCTGGCGTAAGCGTCGAGCCAGCGGCGTTGCGCCTTGCTTTGACTCAACGATTGGTGGGCGTGTTGACCGTGCAATTCAAGGAGCAGGGCGCCGAGTTCGGCAAGCTGTGTCAGGGGGGCAGGGTGGCCGTTGATCCAGGCGCGGCTTTTGCCGTTGGCGTCGAGTGCGCGCCGCAACGCCAGCGAATGGGCATCATCATCGAGCAAATCGTGTTCGGCAAGCCAGTCATGGGCGGGGCTGTTTCGGGCGATGTTAAAACCGGCGGCGATTTCAGCGCGGTCGGTGCCGACACGCAATTGACGCGCTTCAAAGCGGTCGCCCAGCACCAGACCGATGGCGTCGAGCAGAATGGATTTTCCGGCGCCGGTTTCACCGGTCAATACAGTGAAGCCCGAACCAAATTCGATGTCGAGCGTTTCAACCAGAACAAAATTTCGAATCGAGAGCCAGTGCAGCATGGCCGAAGCGGGTTCAGAGAATCGGCTCTTCGAGACCGACGCGCAACCTTTCCGGCGTTTCCGTCCAATGCAGTTTCTGGCGCAGCATCGAAAAATAGTCGTAATGCGACGGGTGCAACAATGTCGCCCTGTGCAGTGACCGTTTGATGATGATTTGTTCGCCTTGCATGAGTGGAATCTGCGATTGCGAATCGCCGTGCAGCGAAACATCATTGCCGCGTTCGACGGTGATGGTGAGCTTTGCCGTTTCAGGAATGATGATCGGGCGATGGGTCAGCGCGTGTGGCGCGACCGGCACCAGAACAAGAACCGGCAATGTGGGCGATATGATCGGGCCACCGGCGGAAAGCGCGTAGGCCGTGCTGCCTGTCGGCGTGGCAATGATAATGCCGTCGGCGCGAAGCGAATAGGCGAACTGGTCGTCGATAGCGATAGACAAGTCAATCACCGTGCCTCTGGAACCGCGATTGATCACGATATCGTTCAAGGCCAGGATTTCGGTGGGTATGGAGCCGGATTCGCGTTGTACATGCGCCCGCAGCATCGTCCGTTTTTCTTCGACGAAGCGGCCTTCGAGAATATCGCCAAGCAAGACTTCCATGTACGCCTGCGGGATGTCGGTCAAAAATCCCAACCGCCCCTGATTGATGCCGACCAGTGGCACGTCGAATGGCGCCAGCCGACGGGCGAATGACAACATGGTGCCATCACCGCCGAGAACAATCACCAAATCGTTATTGATTCCCATCGTTTCAGCGGAGACGCTTGGGTAACCTGCAAGCTTTGCCACAGCGGCGGTTTCCGCTTCAATCGACACTTGATAACCGCGCCGGACAAGAAAATCGGCCAGCACCGACAGCGGCCCGAACAAATCGGGGCTGTTGCGGCGACCGGCCAGCGCGATGTGGGTGAAAGGGCTTTCTGGATTCAGCATGCTCCGATTATTTCATACTTTTGCCCCCAACCGTACAGGGATCGCGGGACATTAGCACGGTACAATGTCAAAATGCTTGAACCACGCGCCACCCACCTTCTGAAAACGCTGATTGACCTCTATGTTGCCGACGGGCAACCGGTGGGATCGCGTGTGCTGACGCGGCAGTCGGGGCTGGATTTGTCCCCTGCGACCGTTCGCAATGTGATGGCCGACCTTGAGGAGATGGGTTTCATCGCCAGCCCGCATACCTCGGCGGGGCGCATTCCGACGGCACGCGGCTACCGTTTTTTTGTCGATAGTTTGATGGTGGTCAAACCGCTTGAACAGCAGGAAGTCAGGCGGCTTGAAAATGAACTGCAAATGGATGCCCGACCGCAACAACTGATTGCGAACGCGGCGAACCTGCTGTCGCAACTGTCGCATTTTGCCGGCGTGGTGATGACACCGAAGCGACGGGAAGCGGCGTTTCGGCATCTGGAATTTCTGCGTTTGTCCGAACGGCGCATCCTGCTCATCGTGGTCGCTCCCGAAGGCGATGTGCAAAACCGCATTTTGCAGCCGCAACAGGATTACGCTCAAAGCGAGCTGACGGAAGCGTCCAATTTCTTCAACCACCATTTTGCCGGTGTGCCGTTCCCGACGATTCGGTTGCGACTTTCCGATGAACTGAAAACCTTGCGCGAAGACATCGCGGCGCTGATGAACACCGCAATTGATTTGAGCGAAAATGTTTTGCGGGAAACGGAAGCGGTGGTGGCCGGTGAAAAAAACCTGCTGGACGCCGAAGATTTTTCCGACCGGATGGAACAATTACGCCGCTTGTTCGACGTGTTTGAAAAGAAAACATCGTTGTTGCACCTGCTCGACACGTCGCAAAACGCCGATGGCGTGCATATTTATATCGGCGCCGAAGCCGGCATGATGCCGCTCGACGAATGCAGCGTCGTCACCGCGCCATACACCGTTGATGGACAAGTGATGGGGACGATGGGCGTGATCGGGCCGACACGGATGGCGTACGAACGGGTCATTCCGATTGTCGATGTGACGGCACGATTGCTGTCCAATGTGCTGACGCAGCAGGCGCAATCGTTGTAGCGCCAAAGGAACCGCAAAGAATATCTCACGCGAAGACGCGAAGAAAAAACCGTTAACCACGAAAAACACGAAAGCCACGAAAAAATGACCGTCATTCTGCGCGAAGTCGCAGAATCCAGAAAAAAATTAACCGAAAAGAACGCAAAGAGCGCAAAGAAAAATGCGTCATTGCGAGGAGCGAAAGTGACGAAGCAATCCAGAAGAACCCCATCCCCACCCCAACCCTACCCTTGAAGGGGGCTTCATGTTCTTCGCGCCTTCGCGTGAGAATTTCTTTGTGCTCTTTGCGTTCTTTGCGGTTAAAATATTTTTTGCGATAGTTAACACGACTGCTCATCATGAAGCATTACCTTCCTGAACCTTCTTCCGTCACGCCTTCCCGAATCGGCGTTCTGCTGATCAACATGGGAACGCCCGATGCGCCGACCACACCGGCGGTGCGTCGCTATCTGGCCGAATTTCTGAGCGACCCGCGTGTGATCGAAACACCGCGCTGGCTGTGGAAACCGATATTACACGGGGTCATCCTGCGGACGCGACCGGCGAAATCCGCGGAGAAATACCGCCAAATATGGACACGCGAAGGATCGCCGTTGCTCGTGCATACGCAAACCCAGCGCGACATGTTGCAAGGTTACCTCGGCGAAGCGCTCAAAAAAGAAGGACTCCCTGCCGATAGCGTTGTCGTGGAAATGGGAATGCGGTACGGTCGCCCGTCAGTGGCGCGAGCTATCGAAACGTTACGTCAACAAGGATGCGCTTCGTTGCTGGTGTTGCCGCTGTACCCGCAGTATGCGGCGAGTACGACAGGCAGTTCCTTTGATGCTGTCGCAGCTTGTTTGCAGCGGCGGCGCTTCGTTCCGGCATTGAAAATGATCGGCTCCTACGCCGACCATCCGGCTTACATTGACGCATTGAAAGAGCGGATACGAAAATATTGGCAACGCGAAGGATTCACAGAACGTTTGGTGATGTCGTTCCATGGCGCACCTGAACAGACACGGAAAGACGGCGATCCTTATTACGACGAATGCTGCCGCACAGCGCAAATCCTCGCGGCGCAACTCGGCTTGAAAAAAGAAAGTTGGACGATATCGTTTCAATCGCGCTTTGGCCGCTCGCAATGGCTGCAACCCTACACCTTCGATGTTCTGGCAGCGCTGGGCAAAAAAAAGCTGCGCCGGGTTGATGTGGTGTGCCCGGGTTTCGTCTCCGACTGCCTGGAAACGATTGAAGAAATCGGCATCGGCGGAAAAGAAGTTTTCCAGAAAAACGGTGGCGGCGAATTTTGCCTGATCCCGTGCCTCAACGACTTCCCGCCCTGGATTTCGGCGATGGTCGAAATTTTGATGCCGGAATTGCGAGGGACGCTGAAACCGCAGGGGGCGCCGATGCTTGCGGAAGGCGGGCGGATTTTTTAGTCACGAAGAAACGCTCACGTGGAGGCACGGAGAAAAAAGCGTTAACCACGAAAAACACGGAAGCCACGAAAAATTAGCGTCATTCTGCGCGGCGCAGAATGCGCCATCAAACAGTTGCGAGCGTCAGATGTCCGACCGGTTCGGTTGTTGGTCGTACTCTGATTTCGATATCGTAACCGAGGCGATTCAGGCAATCCATCAATTTGCGTTCGGACAGGTTGGTGAAGTCGCCACGCATCATGCACGAGACTTTTGCTTGCGAAATGCCCATGCGTTTGGCGGCCTCCTGTTGTGTCATTCCGAGGGCGCGCATCGCCTGCATGATCTCTATGACCAACCCCGATTTGATCTTGAGCTTGTCGGCATTCGGTAGCCCAAGATCGGCGAAAACGTTGTTTGAGCCGTGCCAAACTTCGACGCCATTAATGATTTGTTTGCGCATTTCGTAGCTCCTGTGCCATTGCCTCGGCCGTCCTTAGACGAGTGTGGATAAGGTCCATGTCTTCTTTCGGCGTGGCGGTTCCGCTCTTACTTTTCTTCTGGAAGCAGTGCAAGACGAACACCGCTTCCACGAATTTCACCGTATAGACTGCTCGGTAGGTGCCATCGGCATCGTTCTCGATAACCTCTAATACGCCAGCGCCGCCAAAACCCTTGAGCGCCTTCGCTGCGTTGTGTTGACCGCCACGTTGTGCGAAGTCCAGAGCGTGACCGAAAAACTTTCGCACATTGAGCGGAAGCGCCATCAAGTCTTTGTAGCTGCTGGCAATCCATTTGAGAGGTTTTTCCTTATCAGCCATGAGTACAGTTTATACCTGTTCAGGTAAAATTGCAAGCACGATAAAGAACGATTCCCGGATGGCGCTTCGCTTATCCGGGCTTGTTGCAAGGTTTGTCTTTGCCCCAAAGTATTACTGTATGGTATGATATAAGATGTAACGTAATACTTGGAGCTTCGCCATGAGAACCAGCCAGATGACATCAAAAGGGCAAGTCACCATCCCCGTAGAAATTCGGTCTGCTTTGAGCTTGAAACAAGGGGATCGGGTGGGTTTTGTTGAACTCGAAAAAGACGCATTTGCTATCGTTTCCGCCAATTTCCCGGTTCAACGATTGAAAGGCCTGGTCAGAAAGCCCCGGAAACCGGTAAGCATCGAAAACATGAACGCCGCCATCGCCGCCAGAGGTGCCGGAAGATGATTGGCCTCGACACCAATGTTCTGATCCGTTATATCGCGCAGGATGACAAGAAACAATCTGCCCAAGCGACCAATCTCATCGAAGCGTTTACTTCCGAGAAACCCGGCTTTGTCAGCTTGATCGGTATTATTGAACTCGTATGGGTTCTGGAAAGTTGCTATGAATCCGATAAGGAAGAAATTGTTAACGTGATCGACACGTTGCTGAAAACGAAAGAACTCGTTGTAGAGAATTCCATTGCCGTTCAGCAAGCGCTTAGAATCTTTTCTACAACAAACGTCGATTTTTCTGATTGCCTGATTGAGCGTAGTGGCCATCATGCGGGATGCAACCACACGGCGACCTTTGATCGCAAAGCTTCAAGAATTGAAGGAATGGTATTCGTTAGTTGAAAAAAGCAAGATTAGCGGCGCTTCGCGCCTGAGAAGGTTCCCGGATGGCGCTTCGCTT
>JAITMH010000047.1 GCA_031277445.1 Burkholderiales bacterium | reverse complement strand
CGGCGGATCGATAACCAACCACGTTTTTGGAGGAACCGTTGTTAGCGTCACAGATGGGACGGTGGAGACTGGCCATGTCAACATCACCGGCAGCGCGACGGTTGGCGGTTGGGTCATCGGCGGAGATGCTGAAGGCGGTGACAGCGCCACCGCTTTTAACAACGTTGCCTATATCCGTGGTGGCAGCACCGTATCAGTCGGCGGCGTCAACGGCGGGCTTGCCGAAAGCGTGGGTACGGCCACCGCGTCGAGCAACAGCGCCTATATCGGTGACGCCCTCGGTAGCGGCACGGTGAACGGGGGCGTTTGGGGCGGGGAAGCCAACGGAGAAGATGGTGCCGATGCTTCGAGCAACGACGTTGAGCTTTTCGATGGTGAGGTAGCGACCGATGTCTTCGGCGGAGCCGCCGTGAGTGCTAACGGCCCGGCGACGGCCTCGAGCAATATCGTTATGATCCGCAGCAATGGTGTGGTGGTCGACGGTGGTGGTGGTGGGTTTTTTGCCGGCGTTTTTGGCGGTCTGGCTGAGGCCGGAGGCGCCGATGCCGCAACGGCTTCGTCCAATGAGGTCTCTGTCTTTGGCGAAGTGGATTATGTGCGCGGTGGAAGTGCATCGAACAGCGATACCGGGGACGCCATCGCTTCGAATAACGAGGTTACTGTTGATGGCGGAACGTTGTGGGTTGACATCATTGGCGGTAACGTTGAGAGCGATTCAGGCGATGCGATGGCTTCGGGCAACCGCGTCATTTTTAACAACAGCACAGAGGCTTCGATTACAGGCGCACGCGCTGTGAGTTTCGGAACTGGGAACGCAGCCGTTTCGGGCAGCACGGTAGAGATTGATGGCAGCACGGTAAACGGGGTCTCTGGCGGTTACGCCGCTAGCGGCACGGGTAACGCCACTGTTTCGGGCAGCACGGTGGAGATTGATGGCGGCACGGTGAGCGACAACATCCGAGGAGGGGAAGCGGAAAGCACACATGGCGTTTCCACTGCCACGAACAACACCGTGACCATCAGAGGAACGCCCACGTTTAACAACGTCAGCCTTATTGGTGGGGAAGCGGCGGACGTTTCCACCGGCAATGTCCTGAATCTCTATTCCCACAGCCTGACCGTGAACGGGCTGGAGTACTTCCAGACGATAAACTTTCATCTGCCTTCGTCCAAAACGACAGCTCACACGATGCTTACCGTCAACAACCCGGTGGATCTTACCGGCATCGCTTTCGAAGTGTTTCTTGATGGCACAGGCCCGCGTCTGCGGCAAGGAGACCGGTTCACGCTTATCGCCGGCGTGCAGCCCGGAACTTTTGCGGAAAGAAGGGGCTTGTCTTTTACCGGCAACCGTGTGTACGATCTGGAGCAGATCGGCAATGACCTCGTCATGATCATCGTCGCGGTTCCAACCGCGAACAACGTGACTACGCCAGTCCCGACCACAGGCAGCGGTGTTTTGATAGCGCTCGGTGTGTTGCTGGCCGGACTGGGTGCGGTGAGACTGCGCCGTCGTTCAGGAAACAGGAATCAGTGATCGGGCATCAAAAGATCGAAAGATCGTAAAAAAGGGCGGCATGACCGCCCTTTTTTACGTGCGCCCGGCAGGGAAAAGGAGCGCGGGCGTCTCGCCCGCAACAAACCCCCGCACGCCTTCGGCGGGCACCCCCTTTGAAAAGGGGGCTTTAAAACACATCTTCGCGCTTCCGTGGGAGACAAAACGCTGGGATTCGCTGCGCTCATCGCCAGCCTACGAATCTTCGCTTCGCGCAGAATGACGGCTCTGGGAGCGCGGGCGTCCCGCCCGCAACAAACCCCCGCCCGCCTTCGGCGGGCACCCCCTTTGGAAAGGGGGCTTTAAAACACATCTTCGCGCCTCCGTGAGAAACCAAAACGGCGTCGTTGCGAGCGGCCTTTAGCCGCGAGCGAAGCGTGGCGGGAAGCAATCCAGAAAAAGGCGCATCGAAAAAACACTGGATTGCTTCGTCGCTTTTGCTCCTCGCAATGACGCCGAAACTTTCTTTGCGCTCTTTGCGAGAGGCAAAACGCTGGGATTCGCTGCGCTCATCGCCAGCCTACGAATCTTCGCTTTGCGCCTTCGCATGAGGCCAACCCGTCGCGGTTCGCTGCGCTCTCCGCCAACCTACGCGCTTCGCGCCTTCGCGTGAGACCAGCCCCCTCTCCCGCCCCCCCGATCAAAATCGCTTCGGGGGCAGGCTCTTCGGGGTGCCCTCTCCCGCGAGGGGAGAGGGTTGGATTCTGCGTCCTGCGACTACGCGCAGGATGACGCGCTTCGCTTCGCGCAGAAAGACCTCTCTTTCTCTGCGCTCTTTACGTTCTTTGCGGTTACCTTTTTTCGTGACTTTCGTGTTTTTCGTGGTTAAAGATTTTTCTCCGCGAGAGATCGACTACGAATAAACCAGCGACAGCCGGTAGCCGCTGGCGGCGAAGTCGGGGCGCAACAGCAAGCGCAGAACAAGATCACGAGCGGGGGGAGCGCCGAGGTTGGCGTCGGTCGCGGAAACCAGGTACATTTCCGGGGAGAAAAACCGGCGCGTCAACAGTCGATCTTGTGCGTCGGTCAGTTCGAGAGACAGGTCCGGATAGGCGACGGGTTTGTCGCTGCGGTTGCGCAGGGTGATGGTCAACAAAAGCTGCTGCGCGTCGTTGGGGTCGGATTGCAAATCAGACGCTTCTATCGTCAGCGCATTGAGGTTTTGCAGCGGCTTGATTTCGCACTGGAGCCAGCGACAGCCCTGTGACAACGCCGGTGTTAGTTTCGGATACGCGCTTGCCAACTCATCGTGCAGAAAATACGTGGCCTGTGCTGCCAGCAACACGGCCAAACCCGGCAGCGAAACCAGATAAAACAGCGGGCGGCACCAGGGCGGTAAGCGCAGCCTTTGCCATATTGTCGGTTTTCGGGCGGGGGTGAGCACAATGTCCAGCGACGAGGACTTTTCTTTTTGAGCTGCTTTTTTGCGTTGACGTCTTTCTTCGGCCACTTCTTCTATGGCGAGGGCGATTTCTTCTTTTGTGGGCGGCCCTTTTCTTCTTTCGGGGATGTCAGAGCGCAGCGACGGCGAGGTGAAGCCGATGGATTCGACTCCTGAGGGAGGCAGCGGCGGCGCCGTTTTCTGTGTTTTTGCGTCCGAAGGCACGGGTGGGGGAGAAGGAGCCGGTGGGGGCGATGCGGCGACGAAAGCGTTTTCCGGCTCCGAAACGGAGTCGCGCAGTGTCATGGTTTCGCGTTGCACAGCCTCCATGCCGGGGCCGGGAACGCGCTCTCCTTTGAAGTTCACCAGCGCCGAAAACGCATTAAAGACGGTTCGGCAATGACCGCACCGCGCCCGCCCATCGCGCAACGCTAACTGCTGCGACGTGATGCGAAACGTCGTTTGGCACAGCGGGCAACGGGTGAAGTGAATGATCATGGGCGCGGCAGAAAAACCGAAAAAGACGGACGGAAGAAACGCTTATTATATTTCGTCTTTTTGTCATGAGCGCGTTTTTCCTCGCCGCTCATCCGACAAACGGGGGCGCTGATGGTTCAAGTAATGTCATTGCGAGCGAAGCGAGGTCATCTGCGCGGAGACGCAGGACGCAGAATCCAGGAAAACCGGCCTCACGCGAAGAAAAGCTTTTTAACCACGAAAAACACGAAAGCCACGAAAAAAGGTACTGTCATTCTGCGCGAAGAAGAGCCCCTTCCCCCGAAGCGCTTTTGATCGGGGGCTGGGATGGGGGTGCGGGCGAGACGCCCGCGCTCCCAGAGCCGTCATTCTGCGCGAAGCGAAGCGGAGTCGCAGAATCCACGTGGTTACGGGCGGCAGATTGCAAAACAAACCCCCGCCGCCTTCGGCGGCACCCCCTTTGGAAAGGGGGCTTTCCTTCTTCGCGGCTTCGCGCCTTCGCGTGAGGCCAAGTCGTCGCGGTTCGCTTCGCTCGCAACGCCTGTTGTGTGCGTTTGAGCCGAAACCACGCTATTGTGAGGACTCAACGACGTCGCGGCTGATGGCTTCGGCCAGTTCGAGCCATTCCGCTTCCATTGCTTCCAGCGTCTTTGAGATTTCGCGTTGTCGCGCCAGCGCGGTGGTCAGACGTGCTTTGGCGTTGTCGAGATAGGCTTCCGGCGACGCCAGCCAGTGTTCCAGTGCGGCGCGTTCGGCGCTGAGGCGTTCCAGCGATTTTTCAATTTCATTTTGCCGTTTGACGAGCGGTGCGCGCCGTTGCCGCGCTTCGGCGTCGAGGCGTTTTTGGGTTTTGCGGTCGGGCGCGGCGGTGTTTACAGGTTGATCGGTGACGGCGGTTTCGGTGGTTTCATCACGCAAATGATCGAGTACAAACCGGCGGTAGTCGTCGAGGTCGCCATCGAACGGGGTGACGTTGCCTTGATGGACAAGCCAGAATTCGTCAACGGTTGCCGAAAGCAAATGCCGGTCGTGCGCGACGACGATCAACGCGCCGTTGTACGCTTGCAGCGCTTCGGTCAACGCTTCGCGCATTTCGATGTCGAGATGGTTGGTCGGTTCGTCGAGAATCAACAACTGCGGTCGCGCATAAACAATCAGCGCCAACGCCAGCCGCGCCCGCTCGCCGCCGGAAAACGAGGCGATGGTTTGCGTGGCCTGTTCGCCGTGAAAGGCGAAACCGCCCAGAAAATCGCGCAGGGTTTGCTCGCGTGCTTCGGGGTCGAGGCGTTGCAGGTGCAACAGCGCCGACGCTTTCGGATCGAGGGTGTCCAACTGGTGTTGCGCGAAGTAGCCGATGCGCAGATCGCGTGCGGTGTGTCGTGTGCCGCGCAGAAGCGGCAAAAGGGAGGTCATTGATTTGATCAGCGTCGATTTTCCAGCGCCGTTGGGGCCGAGAAGTCCCAGGCGGGTATCGGAGAGAATGCCGCATTCGACGTTCGGCAGCACCGGCGCTTCGGCGCGGTAACCGAGATCGGCGCCTTCCAGTCGCAGCAGTTGGCGGGCGCGTGAATCGCTCGGCGAAAAGCTGAACGAAAAAGGGCTGTCAACGTGCGCCGCTGAAATGCGCGTCATCTTTTCCAGTTGCCGCAACCGGCTTTGCGCTTGTTTCGCTTTGGTGGCTTTGGCGCGGAAACGGTCGATGAAACTTTGCAGATGCGCGACGGTGCGCTGCTGTTTTTCAAAAGTCGCCTGCTGGTTGGCAAGCGCGGCGGCGCGTTCCTGTTCGAATTGCGCGTAATTGCCGCTGTACGTTTTCAGCGTGCGCTGATCGAAATGAACGATGGTATCGACGATGCTGTCGAGAAAATCGCGGTCGTGGGTAATCAGCAGCAAGGTTCCGGGATAACGACGCAGCCAATCCTCAAGCCACAGCACGGCATCGAGGTCGAGATGGTTGGTCGGTTCGTCGAGCAACAGAATGTCGCTGCGGCACATCAAGGCCTGCGCCAGATTCAAGCGCATCCGCCAACCGCCGGAAAAGGTGTTGACCGGTTCGCGGTGTTGCGCGTGGGTAAAACCCAGTCCCGCCAACAGTTCGCCGGCACGGGCGCGAGCGCGGTAGCCGTCAATCGCTTCGAAGCGGTGATGCCAGTCGGCGAGGGCGTGGCCGTCGTCGTGGTTGTCAAAAGAGGTATTTTGCAAACGGGCGATGGCGGTTTCGACGGTACGCAATTCGCGGTCGCCGTCGAGCACGTAATCAAGCGCCGACGCGGTGACGTTGGGCGTTTCCTGAGCGACATGCGCGATCACCGCCTGTTTCGGCAGCAACACTTCGCCGCGCTCCGGCGACAAAACGCCGCGCAACAACGCGAACAGGCTTGTTTTTCCGCAACCGTTCGCGCCGATGATGCCGACTTTGTGGCGGTCGTGGATCATCAGACTCACGTCGTCGAGCAAAACGAGTGCGCCACGCGCCAGCGTCAAACGGTTCAGGCGGATCATTTGATTGATTCGGAAAACAAGTTATTCATCCGCCCGATTCCTGACGCGCCCACTCCCGGTGAGCGCAAAATCGTAATCGACGATGAGCGGCGCGTGATCGGAAAAGCGTTGCTCTTTGTAGATCGACGTCGCCCGCGCTTTCGCGGCGATTCCCGGCGTGGCGAACTGATAGTCGAGCCGCCACCCGACGTTCTTCGCCCAGGCCTGCCCGCGATTCGACCACCAGGTATATTGTTCGGGGCGCGGATCGAGGGCGCGAAACACATCGACAAGGCCGGTTTCCGCGAACATCCGGTCAAGCCAGGCGCGCTCCTCGGGCAGAAAACCGGAGTTTTTCTGGTTCGATTTCCAGTTTTTGAGGTCGATTTCCTTGTGCGCGATGTTTATGTCGCCGCAGACGATTAACTCGCGGCCTTCTTTTGCCAGCGCCGGAATGAGCGAGCGCAAATGCGGCAAAAAACGGTCAAGAAAGCGGTATTTGGCCTGTTGTCGATCCTCTCCGCTGGAGCCGGAAGGAAAGTAAGCGCTAACCACGGCAAGCCCATCGAAATCGGCTTGCAGGTAACGTCCCTCGGCATCAAATTCAGGGTCGCCGAAACCGGAGCGTGGTGAAAACGGCGTCGAGGCGATCAACCCGACGCCGCTGTAACCCTTTTTCTGCGCGGGTAAAAAAGCTGCTTGCGTCCCGTCAACCGACGCCAGCGTCGCAGGAATGTCATTGAGATCGGCCCTCAGTTCCTGAAGGCACAGGACATCCCAGGGCGATATTTGGGCAAGCCAGCCGGACAAACCCTTGCGTTCGGCGGCGCGAATACCGTTTACATTGAGTGAAATAATGCGCATACTATGAGAATCGTGTTGCAGGCAAAACCGTATTGCAGGCGACAGGATACAGGAAAGCAGAGGCGTTGATGTTTCGCGTCGCCGCGCCGTATGCCGGATGGTACATTTCGTAAAGATTCATGCGAAAATGACGCCGGAAGATGGCGGTTTTGCCGATGGTGGCACAAAATATGCGGAGGTCTTGTTAAATCGGATTTTCCCGGACGCGTTTCGGTGGGAACGTTGTTCGTGTGCCGCAATTTTGTTACAAAATGTCGGACTGCGACTGTGGCGTGGGGAGAGGATTTTTGACGGTATAAAACAAGGGGTGTTTTGCCGGAGCCGAAGCAATGGGGATGACAACAAAACAAACAGCGGTAGCGCTTTTACTGATGCTGACGTTTTCGGCGGGCGTCGGCGTTGCTGCGGCGCAAACCGGCAACAGAACCTATAAATGGGTTGACGACAAAGGCGTCGTTCATTACAGCGACAAAGCGCCGATGGATGCCGTTGACCGCGACAAGACGATTCTTGACCAGCAGGCGCGGCAGGTGCGGAGAGTCCGGGCGGCGGCGCCCGAGGGTCAGCGCAAGGTCAACGAAGAGGAGGCCGAGCGGCAGCGCCTTGAGCAGGTGGAAAGAGATATTGCCGAGCGCAGGGATCGGGCGCTGGTGATGTCGTACCTGAAAGAAGAAGACATTGATCTTGCCCGTGCCCGCGCTTTTTCCGCGCTGGATGCGCGGATTGAGGCGACGAAAGTGGTGCTGACCCAGCATCAAGCCAGACTCAAGGATTTGCTGGAGCGAAAGGACGCTGGCGGTACGCTACCGGAAGGCGAGCCGGAAAAACTGGAAAGCGATATTGCAAACCGCAACGCTTCCATTGACCGCGACCTCCGCGAAAAAGAAACGATTTACGCCAAGTACGAGCGCGACAAACAACGCTGGCGCGAACTGAAAGAAGCCGAAAGAGCGCGGCTTGAAGCGGAAAACAGGAAATAGGGGGCAGGTGTCAGAGGTCAGGTATCAGAAGTCTAACCCCTGACGTTACGCTTACCGGTTACGACTTTTCTCTGCGCTCTCCGCGCCTCCGCGTGAGAGGGTTTTCTGGATTCCCGCTTTCGCGGGAATGACGGAGTTTTGACCCCTGCCCCCTGATCCCTGACCTCTGATACCTGACATATGCATCTTCACATTCTCGGCATCTGCGGCACGTTCATGGGCGGTGTTGCGGCGTTGGCGCAACAGCAGGGACACGTCGTCACCGGTTGCGACGCGCAAACCTATCCGCCGATGTCCACGCAGCTCGAAGCGCTTGGCATCGCGCTAACGTCCGGCTATGAGGCCGAACAACTCGACACCGTTGCCCGTGATGCCGATATTTTCGTTATTGGCAATGCGTTGTCGCGTGGCAATCCGCTCGTCGAAGCGATTCTCGAACGCAACGTGCCCTACACGTCCGGCCCGCAATGGCTGGCCGAACACATATTGCGTGCGCCAACCCCGCAAGGGACGCGCCATGTGCTCGCCGTTGCCGGCACGCACGGCAAAACCACCACCGCAGCGATGCTTGCCTGGATTCTCGACTGCGCCGGACATCACCCCGGCTTTCTGATCGGCGGTGTGCCTGCCGGTTTTCAAGTGTCGGCGCGGTTGACCGACAGCCCGTTCTTCGTGATCGAAGCCGACGAATACGACACTGCCTTCTTCGACAAGCGTTCAAAGTTCGTTCATTACCGACCGCGCACCGCGATCCTCAACAACCTTGAATTTGATCACGCCGATATTTTTGCCGACCTTGCCGCCATCGAAACGCAATTTCACCACCTGATCCGCGCCGTGCCCTCAGGTGGGCGGTTGATCGTCAACGCCGAAAGCGAAGCCTTGCAGCGTGTTCTGGCGCGTGGCGTGTGGAGCAGTGTCGAACGCTTTGGTCGCGATGAGGTTGTGCCATTGCCGGAGTGGCGGCTTGCAGAGGAGGAGAAAGAAAGCCCCCTCTCTCCCCCACCCCCTCTCCCGCAAGAGCCTGCCCCCGAAGTGATTTTGATCGGGGGGGAGAGGGGAGCCACAAACCCCCATCCGTCTTCGACGGACACCCCCTTTGAAAAGGGGGCAAAGCACGACACACAAATCATCACGCCTGAAAACAAGCACAAAAAACTGTCGTTGCCACAACCCGGCACGATGAACGCGATGAACGCGCTTGCCGCGCTTGCCGCCGCGCACCATGTCGGCGTCGGCATCGACGAAGCGCTCGCCGCGCTGGAACGTTTCCCGGGCGTTGCACGGCGATTGGAATTGCGTGGGCGCGTTCGCGGCATCGCGGTTTACGACGACTTCGCGCACCACCCGACCGCGATCACCGCGACGCTCGAAGCGCTGCGTGGCAACATCAATGAGCATACCAATAAGCACGTCAGCAACGCCCGACTTCTCGCCGTCCTCGAACCGCGTTCGAACACGATGAAACTCGGCACGATGAAAGCGGCGTTGCCCGACAGCTTGCGCGACGCCGACGCCGTTTACTGCTACGCCGCCAACCTCGGTTGGGATGCCGCCGCAGTGTTGGCGCCGCTGGGCGAAAAAGCGCGAACCTTCGACACGCTCCCGGCGCTGCTCAACGCGCTCACCGCTGACGCACAAACCGGCGATCACATCCTTATCATGAGCAACGGCGGTTTCGGCGACATTCATCAAAAACTGCTTGCGGCGTTGTCATCGCGCAGCGAATAAGACGGAGCGCTTGCCGGAGAAGGGTTTTCCGCATGCCGCGAGAAAGGGAATCGGTTAGAATCCAAACCATAGGACTTTTATTCCCCGACATCCGTGTGGTTGCCGCTTCATGGATGATTGCGGAGCCCTTTTTATCTTGCCATGACTGCATTGCTTGAATTTTCTTTTCGTCGTTGGAGCGCCTGGGCGCCGACCATGACCGATGCCGGAGCCTGGCAAGCGTGGGCGCGTGAAGAAACATCGCTCGCTGCGGGCGAAGAAACCGCTCCGGTAAAGGCGATGCCGCCGTTGCTGCGCCGACGGGCGCATCCGCTTGGCCGCGCCGCGCTGGAAGTCTTGTACGCGCCGACGCTGGGCTACGCGGATCAGCCCCTTGTTTTTTGCAGTCGCCATGGCGAGATCAGCCGTTCGCTGGCGATACAACAGATGCTGGCGGCGGAGGGCAGTGTTTCGCCGCAGGAGTTCAGCATGTCGGTACACAATGCCATTCCCGGGCTTTTTCTGATCGCACGGCAAAGTCGTGCGCCGGTTATCGCGCTGGCGTCGGAAAACCGGCTGGCGTTGTCCGGAATGACCGAAGCGTTGAGCCAACTCGCCGATGGCGCGTCCTCCGTGATTCTGGTGTTTTGCGAGGCGCCGTTATCAGAGCCATTCAGCCCCTTCATTGACAATGAACCGACGTGCTTTGCTTTCGCGCTTGAAGTGACGGCGGGCAAGGATTTTCGCCTTGTTCATGATGAAGCGCCGCGCTTGCGCGAAAAAAAGCCGTCAGCGCTGCCCGTTAATTCGCTGCTCTCCTTGTTGCGCTTCGTCCTCGATGAAACGCAAAGCGCCTTACCGCTGACCGAGGCGGCAGACTGGCGCTTGCAACACCTTGCGCCGGAGGTTGGCCATGCCTGAGCGTTTGCTGTCGATGACGTCATCCGCAAGTGTTGAAGACGAGCGGCGGTTTTCGCCGGAGCGATGCTGGCGCATCCTGGCGACCGGCTTTTGTTTTGCTGTGTTCGGTTTCGGCGGATTGGTCGTGTTGTGTCTGGTGTTTCCGTTGTTGCGGCTGCTGGTCTGGCGACGGTCGCTTCGTCAAACGCTGGCGCGCGAAGTGGTGTCCCGGAGCTTTTGGTTTTTTTGCAAGCTGATGACGGCGGTCGGCGTCATCAGTTACGAGGTGCGAGGGCTTGAGAAATTGCAGCGTCGCGGTCTGCTGGTCGTTGCCAACCACCCATCTCTGATCGACGTGGTGATGCTGATTTCGCTGTTGCGCCAACCCGACTGCGTGGTCAAGGCGACGGTCTGGCGCAATCCGTTCATGCTCGGCCCCGTGTCGCTGTGCGGGTTCATCCGCAATCAGGACGGCCCACAACTGATCGACGACTGCATTGCGTCGGTGCGTCGTGGCAGTAATTTGATCGTTTTTCCGGAAGGCACCCGTACCCGGGTAGAGGCGCTGCTTCAACGGCAGGTCAATCCGTTGCAACGCGGCGCGGCCAACATGGCGGTGCGCGGAAACCTGTTGTTGACGCCCGTGGTGATTACCGTGACCGAGCCGATGCTGACCAAGCAGCAGCCCTGGTATCAAGCACCACGGCGACGTCCGCACTTTGTGTTGAATGTACACGATGATTGGGAGCCATCGTCGTTTGTTTCTGCCGAGGTCTCACCGGCGCTGGCGTCGCGAGCCTTGACGGAAACCCTTTCCGATTTTTTTAACAGGGAGCTGAAAAAAGATGTCTGCCTTGATAGATGAAGTTAAAACGCTGATTATCGAAACGTTGAATCTGGAAGATGTCACCGTCGCTGACATTGATGCCGATGCGCCGTTGTTTGTCGAAGGGCTTGGCCTCGATTCAATCGACGCGCTGGAACTGGGCGTTGCCCTGCACAAACGTTATGGCTTGACGCTGTCGGCGGAAGCGGAGGAGGCGAAACAGCATTTTGCGTCGGTTCGCCATCTTGCCGATTATGTTGCGGCCAACCGCAGTTGCTGAAACAGTGAGCCGCATAAACCTTTATACTTCGTTGGCTTCGCCTTGCCGTACGGCTTGTACTGTCTACCGGCATTGTGCAGTTTGGCCACCTCGTCTAAAAATTTATGCGGCCCACTGTGCCCTGAGGAAACGAAATGTCCCCGACAATGACTAAAGAAGAAATTCTCGACTGGATGCGTAAGGTCTTGCAGGAGCAGTTTGAAATTCCTGTCGAACGTGTGACGCCAGAGGCGCACTTGTATCAAGACCTCGATATCGACAGCATTGACGCCGTTGATTTGCTGATCAAGCTGAAGCAGTTGACGGGTCAGCCGATCTCGCCCGAGGTATTCAAACAGGTGCGTACGGTCAGCGATGTGGTGGATGCTGTTTATGCGCACTTGCAAAACGGCTGATGGTCGGCGCGTTGTGGAGCTTTGCTGATGCCGACATTTGCCGTTCCGTTGCTCGGAATCGCCCTGCCGCTGTTTTTTTGGGTGTGTTACTGGCAGGGATGGCCGTTCTGGCTGGGCGGTTTTCTATTGCTGCCGCTGGCCTGGCGGCGGCACGGCATCGGCGGCCTGCTCGGTTGGCTGGGTCCGTGCGCCGCGTTGCTCGGTGTGGCGGCGTTGCTGCTGCGTTCCTCGGCGTCGCTGCTTTATTATCCGGTGTTGGTCAACGCGATGTTTCTGCTGGCGTTTGCGATCAGTCTTTTTCAATCGCAAACGCTGGTTGAACGGTTGGCGCGTCGCCTTGATCCCGAATTGCCGCCGGAAGGCGTTCGCTATACCCGCAAGGTGACGCTCGCCTGGAGTGTGTTCTTTGTTATCAATGGCGGCATCGCCTGGTGGACGACAACGCAATCCATGATGGTCTGGACGCTTTATAACGGTTTGATCGCTTATGTGGCGATGGGCGTGATGTTCGGCGGCGAATGGCTCATCCGTCGGCGCGTGAAGCGACGCATTTCTCCAACGGTGTCCCATGAGTGACGCGCCGCTTTTGACATTGCCGCCGCCGTTGTTGTCGGCGTCGCCGGACGCCATCGTTTTTTATCGAAAGACGGTGCCGGTGACTTGCGCGGCGTTTCGCGCTGATCTCATCGCGGCCCATCGGGCGCTGATGAGGCTTGACGCGCCGGAAATCGTGTTGCACGATCCCGACGCGTATGCTTTTACCGTCTGGTTGCTTGCCTGCTGGCAGAACGGTCAGACGGCATTGCTGGCGGCGGAAGATTTGCCGGCGACGCGCACTTTTCTTCCGCATCCCTGGGTTGGTCGTTGCGAAGGCAGCGTGTTGCCTGACTGGTCAGGCGAAGAGGCCGACGCCTCCGCCAATGTTGCGGCGTTTGTCGAATCGGCGTCGCCATTCAACCGCCCCGGGTTGGTGCTTTTCACGTCCGGGTCCAGTGGCACACCCAGCCGCATCTTCAAAACGCCGATGCAGTTGATCCGTGAAGCGGTGTTATTGCAGCAGGTGTTCGGCAATGCTTTGCCCTCGGACACGCGCTTTGTCGGCACCGTGCCACATCAGCACATGTTCGGATTGCCGTTCCGACTGATATGGCCGTTGTGGGCGGGCTATCCGATTATCAGCGAACCCTTTCGTTATCCGGAAGAACTGGGGCGACTGGAAGCCGGACATCATGTGTTGATCAGCAGTCCGCCCACGCTGAAACGGCTGGCGCAACTGGAAACGTTTTCATCGCCCGCGACTTTTCTTGCGACGTTTTCGGCGGGCAGTCCGCTGCACGACGAAGTTGCCGCCGCCTGCGAGCCTCGGTTGGCGACGCGAATCATCGAAATTTACGGCAGTACCGAAACAGCCAGCGTGATGCATCGAGATGCTCCGGGCGGTGTCTGGCGCGAACAACCGGGCGTCACGTTGGCGCTTGACGAACGAGGTTGCCTTAAACTTCGCTCCCCGCTTTTACCCGACGACAACTGGTTTCACACGCAGGATACCGCCGTGCGCGACGACAACGGTTGGCGCTTGATCGGCCGCGCTGACCGCGTTGCCAAGATTGAGGGGAGCCGCGTTGCGCTCGATGCGATTGAAACAGCGTTGCTGGCGTTGCCCGAAGTGGCGGAAGCGCGTACCGCGCCGCTGTATCGGGAACGCGACGAAATTGTTGCTGCGGTGGTGTTGAGCGACAGTGGACGCGCTCAATTGCAAGAATTTGGCAAAACCCGTTTTGACCGTCGGTTGCGGCAACGTTTATCGACATCGCTCGAACGCATCGCCTTGCCGCGCCGCTGGCGTTATCTGTCGTCGTTGCCTTACAGCGCGATGGGCAAAGTCACGACCGCCGACATCGTGCGTTTGTTCGAGCGTCAGGCGTTGCCGCCGTTCACGGTCACGAATCGGGGAACGCATGAAACCGTATTGACGCTGGCGCTACGCGATTGCCCGCATGCGTTTGACGGCCATTTTCCGCAGTTGGCGGTTTTGCCCGGCGTCGCCCAGATCGACTGGGCGCTGCGCTTGGCGCAACGGCATTTTCTCATTGAGGGGCGTTTCTCCGGTTTTCGGCAACTCAGGTTTCAGCGCATTCTGCGCCCTGATGACGAAGTGTCGCTGACGCTTCATTTTTTCCCCGAGAAAAAAGAAGTGCAATTCGCCTATGCCTCGGCGCCAGGCGTGCATTCGCAGGGACGTGCGTTGTTCACGCATCCGGCGGCGGTGCGGGACAGTGCGCCGAACAGCACGCCAGAAGACGCGCCATGAAAACCGTCGCGCCCACGCTGGTTGCACCGCTTGTTGCACTCGTGCCGGTGTACAACCATGCCGCTACGGTCGGCGCGGTGGTGCGGGCGTTGCACAGCTTGGCGTTGCCGGTGATCCTGATTGATGACGGTTCCGATGCCGAATGTGCGGCAGCGCTTGACGCTTTGGTGGCAGAACAGGCAGATTCGCCGGAAACATCATTGCTGCGGCTGCCGGAAAACAGCGGCAAGGGAACCGCCGTCATCGCCGGTTTGCGCGAAGCGCACGCGAGAGGCTACAGCCATGCGCTGCAACTCGACGCCGACGGCCAGCACGATGTCGCGGCGCTGCCGACATTTCTCGGCGCAATGCGTGAAGCGCCGCAAGCGGTGATCGCGGGATTCCCGCATTACGACGCCAGCGTTCCATTCGGTCGTCTTCTTGGCCGTTACGCAACGCATGTTTGGGTCTGGATCAACACCTTGTCGTTTCGCATTCGTGATTCAATGTGCGGACTGCGAATTTATCCGCTCGCTGCGACACGGCAGGTTCTCGATGCGATGCCGTCGCAGAGCCGGATGGAGTTCGACACCGAAATTCTGGTACGCCTGGACTGGGGTGGTGTGCCGATCCGCAATCTGCCGGTTGCGGTAAGTTATCCGCCGGAAGGCGTGTCGCATTTCCGGCCATGGCGCGACAACGTGCGCATCAGTTGGATGCACACCCGTTTGTTTTTCGGCATGTTGCGACGGTTGCCGCGCTTGATCGCTCGCCACATTTCTTCTTCGGAGCAACGCTGATGCACTGGGCGAAGATACGGGAAGCGGGCGGTTTGGCGGGGATGCGTTTTCTGTTGCGCGTCTATCGCGTGTGCGGGCGCTGGCCGTTTCGCTTTCTGTTGTTCTTCGTTCTGTTGTGGTTTTACGTGCGAAGGCGTATTGCCCGCGAAGCATCACGCGAGTATCTGCAACGCTTGTACACTTTCAGCGGCGGCGTTACGCCTTTGCCGACATCGCGCAACGTTTTCCGACATTTTCTGGCGTACTCCGAAATTCTGCTCGACAAGCTGGTGATGGCAGACGCATCCGAACCGTCGTTCCCGTTTCGTGTCGATGGCGCCGAAAGCGTCCAGTCGCTGCTGGAGCAAAAACGCGGCGCGGTTTTTGTCTCTGCCCATTTCGGCAATATCGAGTTGTGCCGCAAGTTGTCGGAACGTTATACCGGCGTGCGTCTGACCGTTCTTGCGAACACCAAAAACGCCGTTCGCTTCAATCGCTTGTTAAAAGAACGCGACCCCGATCACGACGTCGATCTGATTCCAGTGGACGAAATCGGCATCGACACCGCCATCATGTTGGCGGAACGGATTGAGGGCGGCGGCTTTGTTGTTATCACCGGCGACCGCGTACCGATGGATAGCGCCACGGCCACGGTGCGCGTTCCGTTTCTTGGGGCGGAAGCGGGTTTTCCGATCAGCCCTTATGTGCTTGCCGCGACGCTGCAATGCCCGCTGTTCGCCGTTTTTGGCGCACGCCACCGCGACGGTTTCATCATCACGTTGCGACAACTCGCCGAATCCATCGCGCTGCCGCGCCGCGCACGAGAAGCGGCCATTGTTCCTTACGCGACCGCTTTTGCCGGAATGCTGGAAGCAGAATGTATCAAAGCGCCGTTTCAGTGGTCTAATTTTTATCCGTTCTGGGCGTTGCCGACGCCCGCCGAAACGGTGCTTTCCCTCCCCCCTCGCGGGGGAGGGTGCTCCGAAGAGCCTGCCCCCGAAGTGCTTTTGATCGGGGGGGCGGGAGAGGGGGCCTCAGTTCACCCCTCTCCCCCGACCCCCCTCCCACAAGGGGAGAGGGGTGTAAAGCGTAGCGCGCCCTCACAGAAAAGCGCCCACATAAATCAAAACAGCTCCAGGGAGATCTTCTAATGCCGCTGACTGCTCGTGTCAACTGGGCCGTGCCTTTCCACGATCTCGATCCGATGGAAGTGTGCTGGCACGGACATTATGTTCGCTACTTTGAATTGGCGCGCACCGCGTTGTTGCAACGCATTGATTACGATTATCCGCAGATGCGCGCTTCCGGTTACGCCTGGCCGGTGATCGAACTGTTCGTTCGCTACGCGCAGCCGTTGGTGTACCAGCAAAGCCTTCATCTCGATGCCCGTCTCGTCGAGTGGGAAAACCGTTTGAAAATCGCCTACGAAATCCGTGACGCCGCAACTCAAAAAAGGCTGACTCGCGGGCATACGGTGCAAGTCGCCGTCGATCTGCGAACCCATGAAATGTGCTTCGTCAGCCCCGACGTATTGCGCGAAAAATTGAAAAACCATCTATGAAAAACACGATGAAACGAGCTTTGGTGTTGCTCTCTTGCTTCGGCCAGCGCTGGTTCGTTTTCGCTGGGTTTGTTTTCGCCGGGTTTGCGCTCGCTGTTTCGGCGCAGGTGGCCGATCCGGTCTTGCTGAAAACGATTCAATCCCGACTGGCGGTCGATACCGTCATTCGTGGCGACTTCACCCAGACCCGGCAATTGGTTGGCGTCAAAAAACCGCTGATGGCAAACGGCGTAAAAAAAAAAAAAAAAACGCGGGGCGTGTTGTGGCGCACACGGACACCGTTTTCGCAAACGATGCGGGTCACTCAAGGCGAAATTTTGCAAAGGGATGGCGACCGCGTACTGATGACGTTGCGCGCCGATCAGGAACCGGCGGTCAACGCGATCAGCCGCGTTCTGTTTTCATTGTTCGTCGGCGATGTTTCGGCGCTGGCCGAATACTTCGATTATCGCGGCCAACTCGATGGTGATGCGGGCTGGCAACTGCATTTCACGCCACGCGATGCCGGTTTGCGGACGGTCATCGGTGCGCTGTCGCTGGAAGGTGATCGCGTTGTTCGTCAGGTCACGCTGACCAGCGCTGCCGGCGACGTTACCCGCATCGTTTTTTCCAATGTTGTCACGGATACCGCGCTGACTGCCGATGAACGCGCCCAATTCGAGTAAAACACGCATCGAAGATTCTGCTTATGCCCGCGGCCATCGCGTGTTGGCCTGGGCTTGGCTGGGCGTTCTGGTGTTGCTGGCGACCGCGCTTCTTGCGCACGTTTTGCCCTGGCGCGGCCAGATCGACACCGACCTGCTGGCGCTGCTTCCTGTTGACGAACGCAACCCACGCGCCGAAGCGGCGCTGAAAACGCTGGCGCAACACGGCGAACAACAACTGGTCTTGCTGCTGTCCGCGCCGGATGCTGCGACAGCGCAACGCGCCGCCCATCAGGTTCGTGAAATGTTGCGCGATGCGCCGCTGATGCCGCAACCTGCTCCGGCGGATATCGAAACGTTGCTCGGTCTTTATTTTCCTTACCGCGCCGGTTTCGTCACCGATCAGGATGTACGCTGGATTGCCGATGCCGACCCCCCGACCCATGTGCAACGCGCCTTGGCGCTTGCGTATCAACCGTTCGCGAGCAGTGCGCTCAACTGGCGCGACGATCCTTTCGGATTCTTCGGCAACTGGATGCTGCAACTGGGAACGGCCAGTCCAGCGCGTCCTCACGGCGACACACTGATGGTGCAAGCGGCGGATCGCCACCATGCGGTTTTGTTCTACCAACTGACGCAAAGCGCGTTTTCGTCCGATCTGCAAACGCGCCTCAACGCTGATCTGGCAACCGTCCGAAACGAGTTGGCGCGGCTGTTTCCAGAAGCGCAGTTTCCCGATGTGCAACTGCTGCGGGCGGGTGTCGTCCTGCATGCGGCGGCGGCAGCGCAAAAAGCGCGTTTTGAAATGTCGCTGATCGGCGGCGGCGCATTGCTGTGTTGCTTATTGCTGACATGGTATGTTTTTCGGAGCTTCAAGGCGTTGCGATTGATCTTGCTGTCGCTTGGCGTCGGCGCGTTGACGGCGTTGTCGTTGACCTGGTTGATGTTCGACCGACTCCATGTTTTGACGCTGGTGTTCGGCGCCAGTCTGATCGGAGTCGCCGTCGATTACGGCGTTCTGGTGTTGGCGCAACATCTGAACGGCGCGGACACATCGGAACGCTGGCATCGTTTCCGCCGCCTGTTGCCGCCGTTGACCCTGGTGCTGATCGCGCCGGCGCTGGCCTACCTCAGTTTGTTGCTGATGCCGTTTCCGGGCATGCGGCAAATGGCGTGTTTTGCCGTCAGCGGCATCGCGGGCGCCTGGCTGACGATCATGTTGTGGCACCCCTGGTTGCTGCCGCCATCGTTACCGGTCACGCCGCTTGCCGGGAGGCTGATGCAACTGCTGCAACATTGGCCGCGCTGGCGCGCCACCCGCGCACAATGGGGCGCCGCCCTGTTGCTCGCCATCGCCATTGGTGTGGGTTTGTTACAACTTAAAGCAAACGACGACGTTCGCAGCCTGATCACAATGGATCCGGAACTGCTGCGAGAGCAAACCCATGTTGCTAAAGCGCTCGAACTTCCCAGTCCGGCACAGCTTTTTTTGATCACCGGCGCAACGCCCGAAGACGTGCTGCAACACGAAGAAGCTTTGCTGGCAAAACTGACGCCGTTGCTTGCTGCCGGAAAACTCACCGGCTTTGAAGCCGTCAGCCGTTGGTTGCCATCGCAACAACGGCAACAAGCCGCGCAACAAGCGCAACAAACCCTGACCGACGCTCGCGCTACGCTGGCGGAGGAACTGGAACTTTCCGATGACTGGATTGCCGTTCCGCACACTGCGCCGCTGACCGCAGACGAATGGTTGGCGCAACCGGCCACCGCGTCGTTGCGTTATTTGTGGCAAGGCCGCACCGAATACGATGGCCGCTTCTCAAGCATCGTCTTATTGAAAGGACTGCACGATGCCGACACCGCGCATCAACTGGCGGCGTTTGGCAACACGCATGTTCAATGGGTCGATAAAACCGCCGAAGTCTCCTCGTTGATGGGGCGTTACCGGACGCTGCTGTCGCTCGTGTTGATCGCGGCCTATGCGTTGGTTCCGTTGGCGCTGTTGGCGTTCTTCCGTCGGCAGACCTGGCGGGTCGTTTTGCCCTCACTGCTGGCCGCGCTGGGGACGCTGGCGATCATGGGCTACGCCGGACTCCCGTTGCAACTGCTCAACGTGCTGGCGCTCCTGCTGGTATTCGGCATAGGCGTCGATTACGGACTGTTTCTGAACGCGCAGCGCAGTGACGCCCGCGCTTTTCTCGCCATCTGCGTCGCCGCGCTGCTGACCTTGCCGGCGTTCGGCCTGCTGGCGATGAGCAGCACACCGGCGCTGCAAGCGATCGGACTGACCACCGTACTCGGCATCAGTCTGGCCTGGTTGTTCACGCCGTTGTTTCGGCTACCTGCGGCGGAAGAGGCTATACTGTCTGGCACCGATAAGCATACGAGCTAATTGTCAAGTACTGAACTACAGAGAAGGCGCAGAAAGCGTTCGATGCCATGATCGTCCCATTCATTCAGGAAGAAAAAGCGTGAAAACCGAACTTGTATGCACGTTGACCCAGACCTTCGAGGGGCACGCCCAACAAACGGAGACGGGCGTTGAATATTGGCTCGCACGGGATTTGCAGCACTTGTTGGGTTACACCAAGTGGGAGAACTTCCTGAACGTGGTGGTCAAGGCCAAGACTGCGTGCGAGGTTTCCGGTCACGCGGTCGAGGACCATTTTCCTGACGTCAGGAAAATGGTCGACCTCGGCTCCGGCAGCCAGCGCGAGGTGGATGATCTGATGCTCACCCGCTACGCCTGTTACCTCATC
>JAITMH010000004.1 GCA_031277445.1 Burkholderiales bacterium | reverse complement strand
CGCTCATCGCCAGCCTACGATTCTCCGCTTCGCGCAAACGATCATTTTTTCGTGGCTTTCGTGTTTTTCGTGGTTAAGGTTTTTTTCTTTGCGTTCTTTGCGGTTAAATCATGTTTTTGTTTCCTGGTTCTGCGACTTCGCGCAGGATGACGCGCTTCGCTTGGGATGACGCGCTTCGCTTGTCCAGGCTACGCTTGCTGGATTGCTTCGTCACTTCGTTCCTCGCAATGACGCCGTTATCTGGTCTGATCCCTGATTCCTGACCTCTGATCCCTGTCTTTGCGGTTAAAATGAACGATTAACCGTAATCGTTAAAGCAAAAATTCAGGAGAAACGAATGCAAGCACAGGAATTGACAGGACAACGCGCACTGGTGACCGGCGCGACACGCGGTATCGGACGGGCGATTGCGCTGGAACTGGCGGCGGCGGGCGCTACGGTGGTCGGCACGGCGACGAGTGACGAAGGCGCCGCCAGGATTACCGCGTATCTGAAAGAGGGCGGCTATAACGGCGTCGGCATGGTGCTGGATGTGAAGGACGAAACGGGCGTCGAGCGGGTGCTGGGCGAGTTTGAAAAGGTGTGCGGTGGGTCGCCGTCGATTCTGGTCAACAATGCAGGAATTACCCGCGACAATTTGTTGATGCGAATGAAGGACGAGGAGTGGGACGCGATTATGGACACGAATTTGAAGTCGGTGTTCCGCTTGTCGCGTGCTGTGTTGCGCGGCATGATGAAGGTGCGTTTTGGACGCATCATTCAGATCGGCTCGGTGGTCGGTTCGATGGGGAACGCCGGACAGACGAATTACGCGGCGGCGAAGGCAGCGCTGATCGGTTTTTCCAAGTCGCTGGCGCAGGAGGTGGGCAGTCGCGGCATTACGGTCAATTGTGTGTCGCCCGGTTTTATCGACACGGACATGACGCAAGCGCTTCCGGAAGCTCAGAAGGAGGCGTTGTTGAAGGTTGTTCCGGCAGGGCGGTTGGGCGAGGTGGCCGACATTGCTCATGCCGTTGGTTTTCTGGCAAGCCCACGCGCCGGTTATGTGACTGGCGTGACGCTCCATGTCAATGGCGGAATGTATATGGCGTAAATGGTCGAAAGCGCTGGCGTCAGGCGCTAGATAGCGTGTTTTTCCGGCAGGTTGAAGGGCGGTTGTGCGCGAAAAGACGCTGGAACAGGAGCCAAAATCCTGCGCTGAAAAGCGCGGCGGCGACAGAAAAAAAAGCCAGCCGTGAAATTTTAATAGGTTCTGGTAGAATTTGTGTTTTCTTCATTCCCGAGAGGGTCGAATCAATGAACAGTATTGAGCAACGTGTAAAGAAAATTGTCGCTGAACAACTTGATGTCAAGGAAGACGATATCAAAGGCGAATCTTCATTCACCGAGGACTTGGGCGCTGACTCGTTAGCGGTCGTCGAGTTGGTGATGGCGCTCGAGGAGGAGTTCGAGACGGAAATCCCCGATGAGGATGCCGAAAAAATCACGACGGTTCAGCAGGCGGTCGATTACATCAACGCTCATCTGAAGCAGTAGCGACGTGGCCGCTGCCTGTTTTGGCAGGCGGCGTTTCGCGTTTTGCAGGGGATTACGTTCTCGGGCCGCGTTCTCCGCTTTTGCCGTCGAGCAGAGCGTGGGCGCGGCTTTTGTTTGATTTCAAAAGGATTCACTCATGTCACACCGTCGTGTCGTCGTGACCGGGATGGGGATTGTGTCCCCGGTAGGGATAGGCCTGGAAGCGGCATGGAGCAACATTCTCGCCGGTCGTTCCGGTATCGTCCCGATCACCCGTTTTGACGCTTCCGCATTTCCCACGCGCATCGCCGGGGAGGTCAAGGGGTTCGACGTAGAGCCTTATCTGGCGCCCAAGGAAGCGCGTCGCTACGACGTTTTCGTACACTACGCGCTGGCGACATCCATCGAAGCGGTGCGTGACGCCGGTCTGGACAACGACAGCATCGACAAGGAGCGCGCCGGTGTCTGCATCGGCGCCGGAATCGGCGGTCTGCCGTACATCGAAAGAACCGTTGGCGCTTTTTTGAGCGGTGGCGTTCGTAAGGTGACGCCGTTTTTTGTCCCCGGTTCGATCATCAACATGAGCGCGGGATTGGTGTCGATGGAATTCGGCTACAAGGGGCCGAATGTGTCGATTGTGACGGCTTGTTCGAGCGCCAATCACAGCATCGGCGAAGCTGCGCGGCTGATCGAATACGGCGACGCTGACATCATGATTGCCGGTGGTGCAGAGTCCACCGTCAGCGAACTGGGTGTGGGCGGTTTTTCCGCGATGCGGGCGCTGTCCACCCGCAACGACGAGCCGCAGGCAGCAAGCCGTCCCTGGGATAACGGACGCGATGGTTTTGTGTTGGGCGAGGGCGCCGGGGTGCTGGTGCTCGAAGAACTGGAACATGCCAGGGCGCGTGGCGCACGGATTTACTGTGAACTGGCGGGCTACGGCATGAGTGCTGACGCGCATCACATCACCGCGCCGCCGGAAGACGGCGACGGCGCCCGGCGTAGCATGCTGGTCGCGCTCAAGAACGCGAAACTCAAGCCCGAAGACATCGGTTACATCAACGCGCACGGCACTTCGACACCGCTTGGCGATATCGCCGAATGCCGCGCCGTCGAAGCCGCTTTCGGCGCACATGCGAAAAAACTGGCCGTGAGTTCAACCAAGTCGATGACTGGCCATCTGCTGGGCGCGGCTGGGGGCATCGAGTCGATCTTCACGATTCTGGCGTTGCGCGATCAAATTGCGCCGCCGACGATCAACCTGAACGATCCCGATCCGCAATGCAATCTGGACTTTGTGCCGAACGTTGCACGCAAGATGCCGTTGCATGCGGTGATGTCGAATTCGTTCGGATTTGGCGGCACCAATGCGACACTGGTATTCAAAGCGCTCTGACACGTTGAGACGTTGCGTGATAAGAGTGAAAAAGAAACAACTTAAATTAAATTTCACAGAGTGATTCAATCATGGCGTTAATCGTCCAGAAATATGGGGGCAGTTCGGTCGGTTCGGTTGAGCGTATCCGCAACGTTGCCCGTCGCGTGGCTTACCATGCCCGACAGGGAAATGGGGTGGTGGTGGTGGTTTCCGCCATGTCCGGCGAAACCAACCGGCTGTTGGGGCTGGCCAAAGAACTGTCCGCCAAACCCGACCCGCGTGAACTCGATGTTATTGCGTCAACCGGCGAACAAGTCACTGCTGGTCTTCTGGCAATGACGCTAAAAGAAATGGGGCTTAAAGCGAAAAGCTATACCGGCGGCCAGGTGCGCATTCACACGGACAGCTCGTTTACCAAAGCCCGTATTCTCGACATTGATTGCGGCAATATCAACAGCGATCTGGACGACGGAAAAATCGTCGTCGTCGCCGGTTTTCAGGGCGTTGACAAAGACGGCAACGTGACGACACTTGGTCGCGGCGGTTCCGACACGTCGGCAGTGGCGCTGGCGGCGGCGCTGAAAGCCGACGAATGCCAGATTTACACCGACGTCGATGGTGTTTACACCACCGACCCGCGCATCGTCTCCGAAGCGCGTCGGCTCGACACCATCACCTTCGAAGAAATGCTCGAAATGGCGAGCCTGGGATCCAAAGTTTTGCAGATTCGCTCCGTCGAATTTGCCGGAAAATACAAAGTGAAATTACGCGTGCTCTCATCGCTCGACGATCCCGAGTCGAACGCTCCCGGTACGCTTATCACCTACGAGGAGAATCAAGGAATGGAACAAGCCATCATATCGGGCATTGCTTACGCACGCGACGAATCCAAAATATCAATCATGGGCGTCGAAGACCGCCCCGGTGTTGCCTATGCGTTGCTGGGGCCGGTGGCCGACGCCAACATCGACGTTGACATGATCGTGCAAAACATCGGCGAATCCGGACACACCGATTTCTCGTTTACCGTCAACAACACCGAGTTTGACAAAGCGCTTGCCGTTCTCAACCGCGAACACGACGCCGGCAAATTCAAAGCGCGAACCATTCTCGGCGACAAAAACATCTGTAAAGTGTCCGTTGTAGGTATCGGCATGCGTACCCACGCAGGGATTGCGTCGAAAATGTTCCGGACGTTGGCTGAAGAAGGGATTAACATCCAGATGATCTCAACGTCGGAAATCAAAATTTCCGTAGTCATTGAGGAAAAATACCTCGAATTGGCGGTGCGTGTTTTGCACAAGGCGTTTGACCTTGATAAAGCCGCATGAGTCAGAATCTCGTAGGGCGGATAAGGCCGAAGGCCGCAATCCGCCGCAATAGACCGAAAAGACTGGACGCAGGCGAAGCTTGCCAGTAGAATCCAGCCTTCTTCACGGAGACGTGGCCGAGAGGTCGAAGGCACTCCCCTGCTAAGGGAGCATGCGGTCAAAACCTGCATCGAGGGTTCGAATCCCTCCGTCTCCGCCAGGTTGATGTTTTTTAATGTCCTGTATTGTCCGGTATTGTAAACAAGAGTCCAAGTAACTCCCTGATTTAAATAAAAAAGATTGTGCGGTATTGTACAGCGTCGTCCGACGCTGTATTATTTAAGCCGACGCAAAACGTGGGAATGACGGGGGAACCAGATGGCGCGATTGACGGCGGCGGCATGCAAAAAGCTCGGCGACGGGAAGCATAGCGATGGTGACGGGCTATATCTTATCGTGCGCGGCGAACATCGTTCGTGGGTGTTTCGTTATTCCATTAACGGGAAAAAACGCGACATCGGGCTTGGCAAGCTGTCTTTGGTAGGGCTTGCCGAAGCGCGCAGGGCGGCAGCAGACACGCGGGCGAAGGTCAGGCAGGGCGTCGATCCGCTTGTGGAAAAGAAAATTGAACGGGTACCGCCGGTGAAAAAACTTGAAGGGTCAGACGCAAAAAAATCGTTACTCGCGATCACGCGAAAATATCATGCGCGCTTTGTCGAGCCGGTGCGAACGACAAAACATGCTCGGCAATGGATTCGTAGTGTTGAGCAACATGTTGCATGTAAAGTTCTGGAGAAGCAAATTGATCGCGTTCAGGCCGGAGAGCTGCTCGATTCTCTGCAACCGCTTTATTCAGAGATACCGGAAACCGCGCGGCGCGTTCGTCAGCGTCTTGAAGCTGTGTTTGATTACGCGATGCTTCATGGTCTTGCGACAACGAATCCGGCCAGTGCCATTACAAGGTCACTGCGTCAGCGCAGGAACAATAAACATTTTAGGGCATTACCTTATGCGGAGATTCCGGCGTTTTTCAAAACGGTGCATGAGTGTCCGGCGATGTCGGCGCGCTCACTTGAATTTTTGTTGTTGACTGCTGCGCGAACGGAAGAGATTCTCTCGGCGAGATGGTCGGAGGTGTCAGGCAACGTTTGGTTGGTTCCGCACGAGAGAATGAAGATGCCAGAACCGCACGTTGTGCATCTGAGTGATCATGCGGCAGCGGTGCTGGATAAGGTACGCGGCTTTTCTGATGTTTGGGTTTTTCCGGGCGCAAAAGGTGAACAGCAGAGCAACATGGCGATGCTCACACTGCTATCACGTCTTGGTTGGCGCGAAAAAACAACCGTTCACGGGCTACGCGCTAGTTTTTCAACGTGGGCGAATGAAACAGGCGTAGCGCGGCCAGATGTTGTAGAAGCCTGCTTGGCGCACAGCGAAGATGATCGTGTTCGTCGCGCATACAACAGGGCGGCTTTTATCGCAGAGCGACGTCGGCTGCTGGCAGCATGGGCGCTGTATTGCGCTGGCGTGTAGTCACGCTGCTTTTTCGTCTGTCTCTGGTTGCCATGTTCCGGCAATCCACGCATCAACCAGCGATTCACGCCAACCTACCGCGCGCAAGCCGATTTTTTGAGGAGGCGCAAATTTTTTCCGACGAACCAATTCATAGAGCGTTGTTCTGCTCAAACCAATTCTGTTGCAAACTTCACGACAACGAATAATTTTATCAGTCATTGTTCTCTCCTTTCAAAAGAAATCTCGCCGCCCTTCGTCGAGCATTCCGGCACCGGCACATAAAGCCAAACCATTCAATTTGCCTCCGCGTCGTGCAGGTCGAGGATGTGTTGCGGGGAGATCATGCGCCCC
>JAITMH010000052.1 GCA_031277445.1 Burkholderiales bacterium | reverse complement strand
ATCAGGGATCAGAAAAGCGCGGGCGGCAGGTTGCCGCCCCTACGCCAAAATCGCCACGCTTTGCCCGTAGGGGAAGCAATCTGCTTCCCGCCAACGCCGCATGGATTCTGCGTCCTGCGACTACGCGCAGGATGACCCGCGCAGAATGACGGTGTTCTGATCCCTGATTCCTGAACCCCATCCCCGCCTAAATCCTCCCCTTGAAGGGGAGGACTTCAAAGCGCCCTCTCCCCCGGCCCCTCTCCCGCAAGCAGGAAACAAACCCCCGTCCGCCTTCGGCGGCCACCCCCTTTGGAAAGGGGGCTTTTCTTCTCCGCGTTCTTCGCGCCTCCGCGTGAGGTTGTTTTTTCTGATTCCTGATCCCCGATCCCTGATCCTTGGCGGTGCGTGAGACCTTTTTAACGGAACCGCTTGCTTCCCCGGCTTTTCCTCCGTACTATCGCACGCCAGAGCCTGTTGCTTCCAAATCCAGGAAGCGGTTGCCAAAACCTTCCCGATATTCTTTTGACATTATGAGTAAAAGTCTGATCATTGCCGAAAAGCCGTCTGTCGCTGCCGATATTTCGCGGGCGCTGGGCGGGTTTACCCGTCATGGTGATTATTACGAGAGCGACGACTATGTGCTTTCCTCGGCGGTCGGCCATTTGCTCGAAATCGGAATGCCGGAGGAGGAGGAGGTCAAACGCGGCAAGTGGACGTTCGCTCATCTGCCTGCGATTCCGTCGAAGTTTGAATTAAAGCCGATTGAGAAAAGCGCCGACCGGCTGAAAACGCTGCTGAAGTTGATCAAGCGCAAGGATGTGACTGCCCTGATTAACGCTTGCGACGCCGGGCGCGAGGGCGAGCTGATTTTCCGCTACATCGCAAGCTACGCCAAAACCGACAAAACGGTTCTTCGTTTGTGGTTGCAGTCGATGACCAAGGCGGCGATTTGCGAGGGATTTGAAACGCTGCGCAAGGATAAGGAGATGCAGCCGCTGGCCGATGCGGCGACGTGCCGCTCGGAGTCCGACTGGCTGGTCGGCATCAACGGCACACGGGCGATGACGGCGTTCAATTCAAAGTCGGGCGGTTTTCAGTTGACGACGGTGGGTCGTGTGCAGACGCCGACGCTGGCGGTTCTTGTGGAGCGCGAGAAAAAAATCCGCGCATTTGTGCCGAAGCATTATTGGGAATTGATCGGCACGTTTCAGGCGAAGGCGGGCGAATATACAGGCCGCTGGTTCGACGAGGGTTTCAAAAAGAAGGATGACGCGCCGGATTTGCGCGCCGAACGCTTGTGGAGCGAAGTCAAGGCGAAGGAAATCGCTGCGCGTTGCCTCGGTCAACCGGCGACGGTCGAGGAGGAAACGAAGCCGTCAACGCAAAATTCGCCGTTGCTCTATGATTTGACAACGTTGCAACGCGAGGCGAACACACGTTTCGGCTTTTCGGCGCGAACCACGTTGTCGCTGGCGCAGGCGCTTTACGAAAAGCACAAGGTGCTGACGTATCCGCGTACTGATGCGCGGGCGCTACCGGAAGATTACGTCGGTACGGTGAAGGCGACGCTCAAAATGTTGTCCGGCAGCAACGCTTACGGCGTGATGGCCGACGAAGTGCTGAAACAAAAGTGGGTGAAGCCGAGCAAGCGCATTTTCGACAACAGCAAAATTTCCGATCACTTTGCGATCATCCCGACGTTGTCGGCGCCGAAAGCGTTGAACGAACTGGAAGCGAAGCTCTACGATATGGTGGTGCGTCGTTTTCTGGCGATTTTTTATCCGCCGGCGGAATTTTTGTTGACGACGCGAATTTCCCGTGTCGGCAAGGAGGCGTTCAAAACCGAGGGCAAAGTGCTGGTCAGTCCGGGCTATTTGACGGTGTATGGCAAAGAAGCGCAGGGTGACGATGCGTCGCTGGCGCCAGTGAAAAAAGGCGAGAAACCGATTGCTGAGAATGTCGAGGTGGCGGCGCAAGTGACGCGGCCTCCGGCGCGTTATACGGAAGCCACGTTGTTGTCGGCGATGGAAGGCGCGGGCAAGGCGATTGAGGACGACGAATTGCGCGAAGCGATGCGCGAAAAGGGATTGGGTACGCCGGCGACGCGGGCGCAAATTATCGAAGGTTTGTTGCAGGAACGCTACGTGCACCGCGAAGGAAAAGAATTGATTCCGACCGCGAAAGCGTTTTCGTTGATGACGCTGTTGCACGGGTTGGGCGTTCCCGAATTGTTTTCGCCGGAGTTAACCGCCGAGTGGGAATACAAACTGGGCGAGATGGAGCGCGGCAAGATCAAGCGCGAAGCGTTCATGCGCGAGATCGTCAAGATGACTCAGCACATTGTCGGACAGGCGAAGAATTACGAAAGCGATACCATCCCCGGCGATTTTGCGACGCTGCACGAGCCGTGTCCGAAGTGCGGCGGTGAAGTGCATGAAAAATACAAGAAATTCCAGTGTGTCGAAGAAAAATGCGACTTCGGTTTCTGGAAAATCATGGGCGGACGACAACTGGAGTCGATTGAAGCTGACATTCTGTTGAAGACACGCGAGATCGGGCCGCTCGAAGGTTTTCGCAGCCGGTTGGGACGGGCGTTTTCGGCGAAGTTGAAAATGAACGACGCTTTTGAAGTGGTGTTCGATTTTGACAACGGCGACGGCGACGACAGCGGTGAGCCGGTGGATTTCGGCGATCAGCAGCCGCTGGGGAAATGTCCGAAATGCAAGGTGCGGGTTTTCGAGCGCGGTACGGTTTATGTGTGCGAGAAAGCGGTCGGCGCTGAAAAGACCTGCGATTTTCGTTCGGGACGGACGATTCTGCAACGGGAAATCGCCCGTGAACAGATGGAAAAATTGCTGAAGAGCGGCAAGACCGGTTTGCTGCAATTCGTGTCGATGCGCACCAGGCGGCCATTCTCGGCGTATCTCGTGGTGCAGCCCGACGGCAAGATCGGCTTTGAGTTTGAACCACGCGGCGAAGGTGCGAAAGGGGGCGGCACACGCGGCGCGGCCAAGCCCTTGCGCAGTCTCGGTGTACATCCCGACGATGGTGCGCCGGTCGAACTTTACAGTGGCCGCTTCGGTCCGTATGTGAAGCACAGCGGCGTGAATGCCACGGTACCGGCGGCGCACGATGTCGAAGCGTTGACGCTTGATGAGGCGCTTGCGTTGTTGGCGGCGAAGGAAGATGCCGGTGGCGGCAGTAAGCGCGGTGCGAAAAAAGCGGCGGTGAAAAAAGTGGCGAAGAAAACGGTTGCGAAAAAAACAGCGGTGAAGAAAACCGCTGCAAAAGTCGCGGTCAAAAAGACGGCAAAGAAAAACAAATGAACCGCAAAGAATACAAGGAGCACAAAGAAAGTTAAGCGAGAGGACATGCCAAAAGATGCGCGGGAGAATTACAACCCCATCCCCACCCCAACCCTCCCCTTGAAGGGGAGGGTGTTTACGTCCTCCGCGCTCTCCGCGTCTCCGCGTGAGAATTTTTTTTGTAACCTTTGCGGTGAAAATATTTTTCAAAGACACTTCTATTTTGTTAGCTATAAGCAATAAACAGTAAAGGAACCATCATGTCTCACAACGAAACCCTGTTCGAGCGCGCACAAAAAACCATTCCCGCCGGTGTCAATTCGCCGGTGCGGGCATTCCGTTCGGTCGGTGGCGCACCGCTGTTCATTGCACGCGGGGAAGGGCCTTACCTGTGGGATGCCGATGGTCGCAAATACATTGATTACGTCGGTTCATGGGGACCGCTGATTGTCGGGCACGCGCATCCTGATGTTTTACGCGCCGTGAACGACAAGGCGCGTGACGGGCTGTCATTCGGCGCACCGACCGAAATCGAAACGGAACTGGCCGAATATCTGTGCCGTCGCTTGCCGTCGATGGACATGGTGCGGCTGGTGTCGTCGGGAACCGAGGCAACGATGTCGGCGTTGCGGTTGGCGCGGGGTTACACGGGTCGCGCCAAAATCGTCAAGTTTGAGGGGTGTTATCACGGTCACAGCGACGGGCTGCTGGTGAAAGCCGGGTCGGGTTTGTTGACGTTCGGACAGCCGTCGTCGGCGGGTGTGCCGCCGTCGATCACGCAGGATACGATGGTGTTGCCGTACAACGATCTTGCCGCCGTTGCTGCCGCCTTTAAGGAAGCGCCTGAGGCAATCGCCGCCGTGATCGTCGAGCCGATTGCGGGCAACATGAACATGATCAAGCCGAAAGTCGGCTTTCTCGAAGGCTTGCGGGCCTTGTGCGACCAGTATGGCGCGGTGTTGATTTTCGACGAAGTGATGACCGGTTTTCGCGTTCATTCCGGAAGCGCGCAGGGCTTGTACGGCATCACGCCCGACATGACGACTCTGGGCAAAGTGATCGGCGGCGGGATGCCGGTGGCGGCGTTCGGCGGCAAGCGGGCGATCATGGAATGTATTGCACCGCTGGGGGCGGTCTATCAGGCCGGAACGCTGTCCGGCAATCCGGTGGCGCTGGCGGCGGGGTTGGCGACATTGGAGCTGACCGATGCACGCGGCTTTTACGACAAGCTCGCGGCGGCAGCCTGGGCGTTGACGCAGGGATTGCAGGAAGCGGCGAAAGCGGCAGGCATCGCGTTTTCGGCGACCTCGGAAGGCGGCATGTTCGGGCTGTATTTCGCCGACCAGGTGCCGGGCAGTTATGAGGAAGTGATGGCTTGCGATGTCGAACGCTTCAACCGTTTCTTTCACGGCATGTTGAACGAGGGCGTTTATTTTGCGCCGTCGGCATTCGAGGCAGGCTTTGTCTCGGCGGCGCATCAGCCTGACGACATAAACGCCACCGTGACGGCGGCAAAGAAAGTTTTTGCGACGATAGGGTAGTCAGAGATCAGAGGTCAGAGGTCAGAGGTCAGAGGTCAGGGATCAGAAAAGCCCCCTTTCCAAAGGGGGTGTCCGTCGAAGACGGACGGGGGTTTGTTTCTCACGCGGAGGCGCGAAGCCGCGAAGAAGAACAAACCCTCTCCCCT
>JAITMH010000205.1 GCA_031277445.1 Burkholderiales bacterium | reverse complement strand
AGCGCCATCCGGGAGCCCAAAAACTGATTTAACCGCAAAGAACGCAAGGAACACAAAGAAAATTCGGCGTCATTGCGAGCGAAGCGAAGCAATCCAGAAAATGGGCGCATCGAAAAACGCCTGGATTGCTTCGTCGCTCTCGCTCCTCGCAATGACGCCTTTCTGATTCCTGACACCTGATCCCCGCCCCCCATCCCAGCCTTCCACCGCAAGCGGGGGAAGGGGCTTTCCTTCTTCGCGGCTTCGCGCCTTCGCGTGAGACAACCTTTCGTGTCTTTCGTGGTTAAAAAGACCTCACCTCTTTTCTTTCCACTTCCACCCCGCCGCTTCCCATTCGCGCCGCTCTTTGTCGATCAAATACTCGGTCAACGGATGCGCGGCAAGCCAGCGGGCGCTGAGGTGGTAGTGCAATGTTTTGCCGCGCATGCGCAACTGGATGGCAGGCAAGTCGATGGGGCGTCGGGCGCGATAAAAAAGCAACGCCAGACGTAACGCCAGAATCTGCATGCGCGATGTCGTTTCTTGCAGGTACGGCATTGCCTTGCCGAGGCTGCCGCGACAAGTGAGCGCGAGCACGGCCAGACGTTTTTGTTCGGCGGACGAAAAGCCGGGCATATCGCGGTGCAACAGGATATAGGCGCTGTGTCTGTGATAACCGATATGCGAAATCGAGGCGCCGACGCCGTACAGCAACGCCGCCCATTGCAACATTTGCGCGTCGGCAGCATCGGCTTTGGGATGAAGCTGCCGGAACAATTCCAGCGCGAGCGCAGCAATGCGGCGAACGTGCGGGCGGTCGAGCTGGTAATCGTCGAGCAGCAGTTCGACGGTGGTATCGCGGCTGTCGTGATCGTGATGGCGTCCCAGCAATTCATAAAGAACGCCAAGACGCATCGCACCGCCGACCGGCGCAATGCGCGGAATGCGTAATTCCGTCATCGCAGCACGCATGATCACCAGCCCTCCGGCCAGTACCGGTGCGCGTTCCGGTTTTAACGCCGCCAGCTTCAGACCGGAAAGCGTTTTGCCGGCAATCATTTTTTTGCGTAGCGCCGTCAATCCGTCGGGCGTGATGCCGTCAAGCGAAAAACCATTGGCTTCAAGAATTTCTGCCAACGCCTGCGCCGATCCCGACGAGGCAAATGCTTCACGCCAGTATTTCCGGTCAAACGCACGGGCAATCGGCTCGATCTCGGCGCGGGCATAGGTTTCGGCTTTTTTGAAATTGGCGGCTGACAATCTGCCTTTGGCGAAGAAGCGTTTGCTCATGTTGACACAGCCGAGTTTGAGCGACTCCAACTTCTGCGGCTGGCGACCATGACCGATGATGAACTCGGTCGATCCGCCGCCGATATCCATAATCAGCCGTGGCGTCAAAACACGCGGCAGACAGTACGACGTGCCAAGATAAATAAGACGCGCTTCTTCATGGCCGGAGATGACCTCAATCGGAAAGCCCAGCGTCATTTCCGCTTCGGGCAGGAAATCGTCGATGTTGGCGGCAATCCTGAACGTGTTGGTGGCGACTGCCCGAACATGCGAAGGGTCGAAATCGCGCAAACGCTCGCCGAAGCGGGCAAGACACATCAACGCCCGACGACGGGCGGAAGCGGTGACGCGGTTTTTCTTGTCCAGTCCACCGCCAAAACGCAACATTTCACGCAACGTTTCCAGCACACGAATCTGATGGCCGTGTACCTCACCGAGTTCGAGGCGAAAACTGTTGGAGCCTAAATCGACAACGGCCAGCGTGGTCGGAGCGAGAGGAGAGGCGGAAAGGGGGCGCATTGCGAAAGCGGATTGGAGTGACAGGTTTGGATTGTAAACGATGAGGCGAGTCAGGTATCAGGTATCAGGTATCAGGTATCAGGTATCAGGTATCAGGTATCAGGTATCAGGGATCAGATTCCGTAGGGGCAGGTTTCAAACCTGCCCTGCTCGTTTCACGCGGAGGCGCGGAGAGCGCGGAGAAAAAACCTTTAACCACGAAAATCACGAAGAAAAATAGCGGTCATTCTGCGCGAAGTCGCAGAATCCCTGACCTCTGACCTCTGATCCCTGATTCCTGTTATCCTTATTAGTCGAGATCAAGGAAGGGACGTTTTCATGCGGGATTATCTGCAAAAAATCCTGACAGCCAAAGTTTATGATGTTGCCGAGGAGTCGGCGCTGGACCCTTTACCGGTGTTGTCGGCGCGGGTCGGTGTGCCGTTGTGGTTGAAGCGCGAGGATCAGCAGCCGGTGTTTTCGTTCAAGTTGCGCGGCGCTTATAACAAGGTGGCGCAACTGAGCAAGGTCGAGCGTGATCGCGGCGTGCTGGCTGCCTCCGCCGGTAACCACGCGCAAGGGGTGGCTCTGGCCGCGCAAAGAATGGGTTGCAAGGCGACCATCGTGATGCCGGAGACGACGCCGCAGATCAAGGTGGCGGCGGTGGCGGAGCGTGGCGCACAGGTCGTGTTGCAGGGCGAATCGTATAGCGAGGCTTACGAACATGCGCTGGCGTTGCAGGCGCAGACCGGCGCGACGTTCATTCACCCTTACGACGACCCTGATGTGATCGCCGGACAGGGCAGTATCGGCATGGAGATTTTGCGCCAGCATCAAGACGAAATTTCGGCGATTTTCGTGCCGGTCGGCGGCGGCGGACTGATTGCCGGGATTGCCGCTTATGTGAAGCAGGTGCGCCCCGACATCGAAATCATTGGGGTGCAACCGGTCGATTCCGACGCGATGGCGCAATCGCTCAAAGCAGGCGAGCGGGTCACGCTCACTCATGTCGGGCTGTTCGCCGATGGCGTGGCGGTCAAGCGGGTGGGCGAAGAAACGTTTCGGCTGGTGCAGGAATACGTTGATCAGATCGTGTTGTGCGACACCGATGAAATCTGCGCGGCCATCAAGGATGTGTTCGTCGATACGCGCTCGATTCTGGAACCGGCAGGTGCGCTGGCGCTGGCGGGCGCCAAACGCTGGATTGAGGCGCACGGCGCTCCGGCAGCGGCTTGTGTGGCAATCGCCAGCGGCGCCAACATGAATTTCGACCGCCTGCGTTTTGTCGCCGAACGCGCCGAATTGGGCGAGGTACGAGAGGCCATTTTCGCGGTCAGCATCCCCGAACGGCCGGGCAGTTTCCGGGCGTTTTGCGAAATTATCGGTCGTCGCGCCATCACCGAATTCAATTACCGTTATGCAGACCCTGAAGTGGCTCATATTTTCGTCGGCGTCGAAGTACGCAACCGGCAGGAGAAGGAACGGCTGCTGGCCGAGTTTTCCGCGCAGTGCATCGGGGCGCACGATTTGTCCAACGACGAAATGGCGAAACTGCATATCCGCCATCTGGTCGGCGGCCATGCGCCGGAGGCCGACGACGAGCGTTTGTACCGGTTCGAGTTTCCCGAGCGCCCGGGCGCACTGCTCAATTTCCTGAGCAAAATGAGCTCCGGCTGGAATATCAGCCTGTTCCATTACCGCAACCACGGGGCCGATTATGGTCGGGTGCTGGCGGGTATTCAGGTGCCGTCCGCCGACGATGCGGCGTTTCAGGCGTTCCTGGAGAACCTTGGGTATGCCTGTGTCGAAGAAACCCTTAACCCGGCCTATACGATGTTTCTTGGCCGTTAGAGGCTATTGCAGGTGTTGGGAATGTGGCGTATCCCGGACTTTATCGGGAAGTTAGGGCGTTTTCGCTGGAAAATTATCCAGAAACCATGGCAGAATCTTAAAATGTGTAATCGGCGTTACCCAACGGAAAAGAAAGGGTATTGATGGAAACGGATCAACTGGCAGGCATCAAGGTGATGGTGATCGACGATTCCAACACCATCCGGCGCAGCGCCGAGATTTTTTTGCTGCAAGCAGGATGTGTGGTGATTCTGGCGGAAGACGGGTTTGATGCGTTGGCCAAAATCGCCGATCAAAAACCGGATCTGATTTTTGTCGATATCATGATGCCGAGACTGGACGGGTATCAGACTTGCGCGTTGCTGCGGCGCAACGCCCGGTTCAAGCACACGCCGGTGGTCATGTTGTCGTCAAAGGACGGGCTGTTTGACCGTGCGCGTGGCCGGATGGTCGGTTCGGATTTGTACCTGACCAAACCGTTTACCAAAGACGAATTGTTGAAGGCTGTGGCCGCGTATGTGCGGCGGCGACCATAAAACGTATGGGATGATGCGTTCCGGCGCTTGAAACATTATTGGATTTCGGAAAAAGCTATGGCCAGGATTTTGGTGGTTGACGATTCTCAGACGGAGCGGCATGTGCTGAGTGAATACCTCACCCAAGGCGGGCATGAGGTGTTCCAGAGCGACAGCGGCGAAGACGGCATTATCAAAGCCAAGGCCATCAGACCGGACCTGGTGATGATGGATGTGGTGATGCCCGGCCTGAACGGTTTTCAGGCGACCCGGATTTTGCAGCGGACGCCGGAAACCCAGAGTATCCCGGTGCTGTTGTGTACGACCAAGGACAAGGAAACCGACCGCGTCTGGGGAATGCGTCAAGGCGCTTGTGAGTACCTCACCAAGCCCGTCCGAAAAGACGTGTTGCTCGCCAAAATCGACGAATGTCTGAAACGCAGACGGTAGCAAAAAATGAGTTCTTCGACGCTGAAACCGCGCTCTGCCAAACGCACTGATCTGCGAGCTTTTCAGGACGAGCTTGTCTCGCGGATGATGATGCCGGCGGCGGTAGAAGGCGTTGTGTCGCAACTGGGTTTTTCGGCGGGCG
>JAITMH010000184.1 GCA_031277445.1 Burkholderiales bacterium | reverse complement strand
TGTTGACGGACGTTTGTCTGGACATTGCGCCCGGCGAATGCGTGGCGGTGGTCGGCAGTTCCGGTTCGGGAAAAAGCACGTTGCTTCACTTGCTTGGCGGGCTGGACACGCCGACCGGTGGACAGGTGTTGCTCGACGGACGTGATTTCTCGACCATGCCCGAAGCCGAACGCGGTCATGTGCGCAATCGTGCGCTGGGATTCGTTTATCAATTTCATCATCTGTTGCCTGAATTCACGGCGCTTGAAAATGTTGCCATGCCGCTCACCATCCGGCGGCTTAACCGCCGCGAAGCACATGAAGCGGCGCAAGCGATGTTAACGCGAGTTGGTTTGTCGCACCGCGTCGCGCATTTGCCGGGCGAACTTTCCGGCGGCGAACGGCAGCGCGTTGCGTTGGCGCGTGCACTGGTGACTCAGCCGCGTTGCGTGCTTGCCGATGAACCTACCGGCAATCTCGACCGCAATACGGCGCATCAAGTATTCGATTTAATGCTCGAACTCAACGCGGAAGTCGGTACTGCGCTGGTCATCGTGACCCACGATCCTGATCTTGCCGCACGCGCTGCGCGGACGCTGCGGCTGGTGGATGGGAAATTACATGGAAAACTGCGCGGGGAACAGCACTGAGAGCCATAAAAATTCGGAACCGATTTTGGGCGCAGGGAAAGGTTGCGCGACAAAAAAGACAGGAAAACAACAAGAAATGAAAAAAATGTCGCCGCCCTGTTGACAAAAAATCCGGGAATCGCTAACCTTCGCCCATTATGAATAACTGCTTGCTCATTTCTTTCAACGCGAACCAAGCTTGGTGGCGCCGTCCTGTTTCCGAGGGCGGGTGCCTGCACGCATGATGAATCGCTGACTGAAGTGAACAATGCTGAAAGCCCGCCGAGCGCGGGCTTTTTTGTGGCCTGCGTTCAAAGAAAGATTGAAAACAGAACGATTAGGATGATGGAACCATGAAAACGATGCACAAACTTTTGGAAAACGCACGCGCTTCCCGGCGACCGTTGCGCAGCATTCCTGAGCCGTTGGCGCTGTTCGCCTGGCTGACTGATGACGGGCGGCGACCGAACACAATCCTGCTGGAATCGGCGGAACCTTCGAGTCGGAAAACGCAAAAAAGTCTGCTGATCGTATCGAGCGCGTTGTCGATTGAATGTCGCGGCGCCGATGTCGTGTTGACGGCGTTGAACGCGCAAGGAGAAATCCTGCTGCCGGTACTGGAGGAACATTTCAAACGTTTTTCTCCGCGTCTTGAAAAAAAAGTATTGCGTTTGCGTGTATTGGCCGGTTTGCCCGTCCACGCGGCGGAAGGCGAAAAGAGATCGGACGAGGAGCGTTTGCAAGCCGAGTCGTCGCTGACGGTGCTGCGCGAATTGAAGGCGTTGCTGCAAGCGGCGTTGCCGTCGATGCCGGACGCGGTGTTTCTTGCCGGTGTGTTTGCTTACGATCTGGTTGATCAGTTTGAACCGTTACCGGAAGCGGCAAAGGACAATGCTTTCGACAGCGGGTTTCCCGATTATCTCTTTTACCTCGCCGATCAAATGATTGTGTTCGATCATTTGACCGCTTCCGGCACTTTGTTGTCGTGTACTTTTACGGCAGACGATGACAGCAAGGCGCATGAGGAAGCCGAAACGGCGCTTGCGGAAATTGAAAAAACACTGTCTCTTTCCGTAGAAACGTTGCAAACGAACAGCGTTAGGACGGTTTCTGTTCAAGCGCGCACACTTTTTCCCCTTCCCCCTGGCGGGGGAGGGCGCCCCTCTCCCCCGACCCCTCTCCCACAAGGGGAGAGGGGAGCAAAGCGCGGCGCTTCCTCTCAGGAAGCTATCTGCTTAAACCGAAAGCGTGTTCAAAAACAAGCTGCGTCGGAAACCATCGAAACAGATAGGGACGATGCTGCGTTTGCGGCGCGGGTTGAAACCTTGAAGGAACACATTGTTTGCGGCGACATCTTTCAAATCGTCTTGTCACGGACGTTTTCAATGCCGTGCAGCGATCCGTTCGCGGCGTACCGTGCGTTACGGGCGTTGAACCCCAGCCCGTATCTGTTTTATATGCGCAGCAGTGATTTCACGCTGTTTGGCGCGTCGCCGGAATCGGCGGTGAAAGTAGATGGCACGACAGGCTGTGTTGAGATTTCACCGATTGCCGGAACAAGACGGCGCGGTTTTCAGGACGACGGCAGCCTTGATGCCGACCTTGATGGTCGTATTGAAGCCGAACTGCGACTCGACGAAAAGGAAAACGCCGAACACATGATGCTGGTCGATCTGGCGCGAAACGATGTGGCGCGTGTGTCCAAGCCGGGGACGCGCCATGTCGCCGATTTGTTGCGCACCGTGCGCTATTCGCATGTGATGCATCTGGTGTCGCGAGTATGCGGTGAATTGAAAGACGAACTTGATGCGCTGCATGCGTATCAGGCGAGTATGAACATGGGGACGCTGACCGGCGCACCGAAGATCAAAGCGATGCAGTTGTTGCGCCATTATGAGGATGAGCGGCGCGGTCATTACGGCGGCGCTATCGGTTATCTTCGCGGTGACGGCAGTTTCGACACGGCGATAGTGATACGGTCGGCGCTGGTGCGGGATGGAATCGCCTATGTTCGGGCAGGCGCCGGAATCGTACATGATTCGGTGCCGTTGCTGGAAGCGGATGAAACGCGGCGCAAGGCCGAGGCCGTGTTGCGGGCGATTTTCATAGCTGAAACTGACGCGGGGAGGGCATCATGATCAGGCCGCACATTCTTTTCATCGACAACTTCGATTCATTTACCTTCAATCTGGTTGATGCGCTCTCATTGCCTGGTGCGAACATCGACGTTTACCGCAATGATATCGGCGCTGAAGCGGCGTTGGGTGTTGCGCGTGAGAAACGTTCGGCGTTGATCGTGCTGTCGCCGGGGCCGGGGACACCGCGTGAGGCCGGTTGTGTGATTGAATTGATTCAAAAAGCGGCGGGGCAGATACCGTTGTTCGGCGTGTGCCTGGGACATCAGGCGATTGCCGAAGCGTTCGGCGGCACAGTCGGCGCGGCAAAGGCCATTGTTCACGGCAAAAAATCACGATTGAAGCATTGCGGGCATCCATTGTTTTCGGGGCTGTCGGAAACTTTTGATGCCGGACGTTATCATTCGCTGGCAGTGCAGCGCTTGCCGGAAGCCTTCGATGCCATAGCGACGGACGCTGAAGATGACAGTCTTGTCATGGCGCTGGCGCATCGCTCGCTGCCGATTTACGGCGTGCAGTTTCATCCGGAGTCGATTCTGACAACGCACGGACAAACCATTCTGAACAATGTTTTCAAGTTGGCGTTGGTGTCGAACAATCGGCGTGCGGACATGCCGAAAGAGCTTAAGAAAAAGGACACCCCCATCCCCACCCAAACCCTCCCCTTGAAGGGGAGGGCTCTGACAAGGAGACCATGATGGATCGACTTTTGAGTAAATTATTAACTGGCGGGAAGCTGGAGCGCGAGGAAAGCCGTGCGTTGTTCGACGCTGTGATTCGCGGTGAAGTCGGCGATGTGGAAATGGCTGCGTTGTTGGTAGCGCTGAAGTTGCGCGGCGAAACAGCCGAAGAAATTGCCGGTGCGGCACAGGCATTGCGCGAGGGCGCACGCGAATTTCCGCGCCCCGATGATCGCTTTGCCGATATTGTGGGCACAGGCGGCGATGGCGCCAGCACGATTAACATTTCGACAGCGGCCACTTTTGTGGTCGCGGAGGCAGGATTGCCGGTTGCCAAGCATGGCAATCGTGCGGCATCCTCACGTTGTGGCGCGGCGGATTTGCTCGAACGTTTCGGTGTCAAACTCGACATGGAGCCGGCGACGGCGCGACAGTTGCTTGACGGTATCGGCGTCACTTTTCTTTATGCGCCGCATTACCACAAGGGGATTCGGCACGCGATGCCGGTTCGCAAAGCGTTGGCTACGCGGACGATGTTCAATTTGTTGGGGCCGCTGGTGAATCCTGCGCGACCACCGATCATGCTGGTCGGCGTCTATGATTACACCTTGTGTACGTTGGTGGCGGAGACGTTGAAGCTTTTGGGTTGCGCCCGTGCGTTGGTGGTGAACGGTTTGGGGCTTGACGAAATTGCGGTACACGGCGAAACCAACGCTGCCGAATTGCGTGAGGACGGTGAAATAACACCCTGTCGTTTCACACCGCTTGATTTCGGTGTGCGCAAGTTTTCGCTGTCGTCGATTGTTGGAGGCACGCCGGAAGAAAACGAACAGGCGATTCGTTCGGTGTTGAACGGTCGCGGTGATGAGGCGCATGCGGCAGCGATTGCCGTCAACGCCGGTGCGTTGTTAGCGCTGGGCGGGCAAGCCGATTCGTTCAGGCAAGGGTTTGCGCTGGCAATGAGCATTCTGGAAAGCGGCAAGGCGCTTGAGCGGCTGGAAACCATGGCGCGGTTGTCGCATCGGTTGAGCGAAGCAAACGAAAATGCACAAGGAGATGCTCATGCCGCTGCTCGCTGAAATCGTTGCCCGCAAGCGTCGGGACGTTGCCGAGCGTATTGCGAAAACGCCGCTTGCCGCCTTGGAAAAACAAGCGGAACCGACGACACGACGACTGGCCGA
>JAITMH010000175.1 GCA_031277445.1 Burkholderiales bacterium | reverse complement strand
GGCAGCTCACACATCATGATCAGCCGCAACCCGTTTTTGCCGCGTTCCAATCCGTTTTGCGCCAGCAACTCAAGCACCTGCTCCGCTTCTTTGAGTGTGCGCACGAACGGAATCATGATTTCGACGTTGGTCAAACCCATGTCGTCACGAACGCGCCGCAATGCTTTGCATTCAAGCGTAAAGCAATCGTAAAACTCTTTTGAAATGTAGCGCGAGGCGCCGCGAAATCCCAGCATCGGATTTTCTTCGTGCGGCTCGTAATGATTGCCGCCCAGCAAGTTGAAATATTCATTCGATTTGAAATCCGACATTCGGACGATAACTTTCTTCGGCGCAAACGCTGCCGCAATCGTCGCCACACCTTCGGCAATTTTGCTGATGTAAAATTCGACCGGGCTGTCGTAACCGGCGGTTCGATGGTGAATGTCGCGCTTCAATTCTTCCGGCAACGTGTTGAATTCGAGCAACGCTCGCGGATGGATGCCGACATTACGATTGATGATAAATTCAAGACGCGCCAAACCGACGCCTTCATTCGGCAAACGGCGAAATTCAAACGCCAGTTCGGGATTGCCGACGTTGATCATGAGTTTGACCGGCGGTTCCGGCATTTTGTCGAGCGCCACTTCATGGATGGTGACGTCGAGCAACCCTTCGTAAACTTTTCCGGTGTCGCCTTCGGCACATGAAACGGTAACCTCCGCTCCCTCTTTCAGCGTGCGCGTCGCGTCGCCGCAACCAACGACTGCCGGAATCCCCAACTCACGCGCAATAATGGCCGCGTGACAAGTACGACCACCGCGATTGGTCACAATCGCTGCCGCCCGTTTCATCACCGGTTCCCAGTCGGGGTCGGTCATATCGGCGACCAGAACGTCTCCCTTTTGTACGCGGTCCATTTCAGTGACCGACTTCACGATTCGCACGCGACCTTTCCCGATTTTCTGCCCGATGGCGCGACCTGTCGCCAGCACGGCACCGCCGTCTTCGATTTGGTAACGACGCAATTTGTCGCCGCCCGTTTCACGCGATTTCACCGTTTCCGGACGCGCCTGCAAAATATACAATTTGCCGTCGATACCGTCGCGTCCCCATTCAATGTCCATCGGTCGCTGGTAGTGCGCTTCGATCTTCATCGCAAAACGCGCCAGTTCTTCAATTTCGGCGTCGCTGATCGAGTATCCCAAACGTTGTATTTCCGGCACTTCTATTGTTCTTGTCGAGCGCCCTGCCGCGTTGTCGTCGGTAAACACCATTTTCAACGCCTTGCTACCGGTGATTTTTCGCAGGATCGCAGGCCGGTTCGCTTCCAGATTCGGTTTGTAAACGTAAAATTCGTCGGGGTTGACGGTGCCCTGCACAACGGTTTCACCCAACCCATACGCTGAAGTGATAAACACCACTTGATCAAAGCCTGACTCGGTGTCCATCGTGAACATCACGCCAGCCGCTCCCAGATCGCTGCGCACCATCCGCTGTACTCCAACAGACAACGCCACTTCCTGATGCGCGAACCCCTGATGCACGCGATAAGCAATCGCACGGTCGTTGTACAATGACGCAAACACTTCCCGAGCCGCATCAAGCACCGCATCAATGCCGCGAATGTTCAAAAAAGTTTCCTGCTGTCCGGCAAATGACGCTTCCGGTAAATCCTCGGCAGTGGCTGACGAGCGTACTGCAAAAGATGCTTCCGGCTGATCTTTGGAAAGCGCCGCATAAGCTGCCCGGATGTCTTGTTCCAGTGCGGCAGGAAGCGGCGCCGATGCCACCATCTCGCGGATTTCCCGACCGACACGCGCCAGCTTGGTCACATCCTCAACATCAAGTCCAGCCAGCTTTTGATTGATGGCTTCGGTCAAACCGTTGACTTCCAAAAACTCACGAAACGCATCGGCTGTCGTTGCGAAACCGCCAGGCACCCGAATGCCGCGTTGCGTTAACTGGCTGATCATTTCTCCGAGTGATGCGTTCTTACCGCCAACCTTTTCGACATCGGTCATGCGCAATTGTTCGAAAGAAAGAACTCGCGTAAGGGATTTCATTCGGTAGCTCCAAGAGTCATTGCAAATGGAAACATTTTAACCGCAATCAGCGCTCGGGGTTCAGGAATCAGGGATTAGGGATTAAGGATCGGAAAACCTTTTCACGCGAAGAAAAAAGCTTTTAACCACGAAAAACACGAAAATCACGAAGAAAAATAGCGCTCATTCTGCGCGAAGCCGCAGAATCCATAAAAACCGTCTCACGCGAAGAAAAAAGGCGTCATTGCGAGCGAAGCGAAGCAATCCAGAAAAACCCATCCCCACCCCAGCCCCCATATGCGCTAACTTTGTGAACAACCAGCGCCACAGGCGCGTCATGTGAGTAACCGTCAGTGGAGCGCGAGCAACGCGAGCGCGGAACCGGCGGATAGCCACCCCACTTATCCACCAGCCCTGCAAGGGCTGAATTTGCGCTTTGTTCAGCCCTTGCAGGGCTGGTGGCAGAAGGTATGTCTGGAGCCGCCGGTTTCGCTCGCTACACTCGCTCCACCGACGGTTATTCACATTGCGCCCCTGCGGGGCAAAGCGGAAGGAGAGGAAGTTTTCTTCTTCGCGGTTTCGCGCCTTCGCGTGAAATGGTTTTCTGATGTCTGATCTATGCGTCCTTTGCGCTTCAGATAAAATTCGGGCGCGACACCACCAGTATCACGCCCGAATGAAACGCTTCGCGTCAGTGCGACGCGCTTCGTGTTTCTAAAAATGGTCTTGATTATTCTTCGTCAGCGCCGGACTCGTCAGATTCGTAGTCCTTCCACTTGCTTTTCACCGTGCGTCCCAGGCTACGGTACAAATCGGGTTGCGCGGTTTTCAAATGCTTGATGATTTCGTAGTCAACGCGCTTGATCTGGGTCAAGTCGATCCGCTCAACATGAACCAAACGCAGCAATTCGCGCACCGGTTTCGGCATCGTCCGACCGCTTTCATAACGCGAACCTCCGCTCTGCGTTACTCCAATTTGCGACCAGAAACGTTCTTGATTCAGTCCACGGCGTAGCCGGATTTCACGCGGGTTTAATACAAAGTCTGTTGTTTTCACAATAAAGTCCTCTCCAAAAAAATAGGATGTTGATTAAAATGTTTTATCGCCAATAAACTTACCCCGTCCTCATGAAATGATCTCCTTCTCTAATTATTTTGAATAAAGGTTAGGCCACTAGCGCCGTCGGCAAAAACTCAAAAAAGCAGACCACCTCATGCGCATACCCCCGGCCATAACGGTTTCTCTTTAACCCTATTACCAATGTCGTTATTTAAATACCGCTTTTAATCATATGATTATTGTCTCCAGTGTTGAGACATGTTTCTTGCGTAAAGCGCAAATTCTTTTTTCAAAACCCGCTAAAAGTACCCCGCTTAAATAACCCGATTGTTTTGTTATCGTAGCTTTCCCGATAGCATACGACCTTGCCGCCCCCAAAACAAGACCATGATGGCTTTGTTTGTTTTATTTATTGAAAAGACGTCAAAAAAACGACAACCACATAGCGATTACCTATCAACATCATAAAATATTTTTATTCATAGAGACTTATTTTGCTGTCACGTCTTGTAATTGCCAAGCGCTTCTTCTATGAAAATATGAAACAAACCCGCCCCTGTCGCGCTAAAATGGATGCCTGCCATAAATCCCCAAGCGTGCGATTTCCGACGTTTTCCCATGACCATCTACGACCTGCACTGCCACTCCACCGCTTCCGACGGCACGCTCACCCCGACCGCATTGGTCGCCCGAGCGGTTCAACGCGGCGTGCATTGCCTGGCCATCACCGACCATGACGATGTTTCCGGGCTTCCCGAAGCCCATCAAGCCGGCGCGGGCACTTCCCTTCGCATCGTCAACGGCGTCGAGCTTTCCTCACTCTGGGAGCGCCGGACGATTCATATTGTCGGCCTTTTTTTCGATGCAGACGCGCCGGTTCTCCAGGAGGCGCTTGCCGCTGTCCGCGCTGCCCGCCGACAGCGGGCTGAAGCAATCAGTCATGCCCTCGCGCGGGCGGGTATCGGCGGTGCGCTCGAAGGCGCCCGCCGTTTTGTGACCAACGAAGCGCTGATTTCACGCCTGCACTTTGCCCGTTTCCTCGTCGATCAGGGGCATGTTTCCAGCAAACAGAAAGCCTTCAACCGTTATCTGGGACAGGGAAAGCCTGCTCATGTGTCACCACTTTGGCCGGGCATTTCCGAGAGCATTGCCGTATTGCATGCGGCAGGTGGTATGGCCGTGCTGGCGCATCCCGGTCGTTATCCGCTGACAGACACCGCCATGCGTCGTTTGCTGGAGGAATTCCGCGACAGCGGCGGTGACGCGATTGAAGTTTTTTCGTCGTCGCACACCCCGTCGCAAAACGAACGCTTCGTCGAATATGCCCGCTTTTACGGCTTTAAGGCTTCCCTGGGTTCCGATTTCCATGACCCCGAAGAAAGCTACATAGACTTGGGAGCCTTGCCGCCACTTCCCTCCGGATTGACTCCGGTTTGGTCAACGTAGCTCATTTACTCAAGAGATCATCATGGAATCGCGTCGCAGTGTTTTTTTCGTTTCAGACCGTACCGGTATTACGGTTGAAATTCTCGGCAACAGTCTGTTGACCCAGTTTGAAGGATTGTCTTTCCGCCGCATCACCATTCCCTTCATTCAGAGCCGGAACGACTTGCAAAGCGCCATCGACCAAATCAATCGCGCCGTCAAGGAGGAGCAGCAAAGACCCATCGTCTTTCTGTCGATTGTCGATGACGACATAAACCACGAACTGCGCGAAAGAACGCAAGCCCTGACGCTGGATTTCTTTCAGGCGTTCATTTCGCCGCTCGAAAAAGAACTCGGCGCTAAAAGTTCTCATGCCGCAGGCCGTTCGCACAGCCTCAACTATGATTACTTTCGCCGGATGGAAGCCATCAACTTTACGCAGATGCACGACGACGGTGCCGAAACCCGCGACCTTTCCGAGGCCGAAGTCATTCTGGTCGGCGTCTCACGTTGCGGCAAAACGCCGACATCGCTTTATCTGGCGATGCAATTCGGCATTCGCGCCGCCAACTACCCGCTGACCCCAGACGATTTTGCCCGCCACAAATTGCCCGATTCCATCCAGCCGTTCCGGAACAAATTGTTCGGGTTGACCATTGATCCCGGCCGTCTGAGCCAGATCCGGCAGGAACGCCGCGCCGACAGCCACTATGCGTCACTGGAAAACTGCCGCCAAGAAGTCCGCTACGCCGAAAACATGATGGAACGGGAAAAAATGCCGGTTCTCGACACCACCGCCAAGTCCATCGAAGAAATCGCTACCACCATCATTCACCGGGCGAAACTGAATCGGCATTTTTATTGAGACTCAAAATCAGGTTCCGGTTATAATGGACTGATTTACAGGCGTATTTTTCGGCTCAACCACAAAGGAGCGACCATGCTAACTACCTTCCGTTCTTTTCTTTTGGCGCCCATCGCCGCCCTGACCTTTCTGTTCATGACCCCGGCTCAAGCCGAATACATCGACTACACGGATACCTGGGTGGACGCCAACCCTCCCGCAAACAGCGGCGCGGGCGGATTTGGCATCAATTTCACCCAGAGCGGCAACAGCTTCGATTTTATGTTTGCCACCTTCTTCATTTACGACCCTGCAACCGGCAGCCCCGATTGGGTCACAGCGCAACTGGAACGCGCAAAAGGCGAAACCTCTTTTACGGGCAACATCTACCGAACACAAGGAGAACCGACCACCGGCCCCTTTGTTCCCAGAAATACGGTGAACAGCGCCATTGGAACAGTGACCTTCACACCGGCAACTTCGACAACGGGCACCATGGCCTATGTCGTCAACAGCGTGACGACAACACTCGAACTGAAGCGCATGACCTTGACCGAAAATATTCTTGACGGCTCTTATTGGGGAGGCGCAACCGTCAGCGGCTCCAATTGTACGCTTAGTGGAGACAATGGAATTTTTTACAACACGATCGCGCTTAACGTCACAAAACAAACGGGAAGCACTCAGGTCACATACACGTTTTACCTGGAGGACAGCGAAACCCGCTATAACTACACCTGCACCTTAAGAGGCGCATTGGTTCAGGAAGGCCGCTTTCAAAAAGTCGATAATGCCAGCTACGTTTGCCATTCGGGAAGCAACAAAGTAGTGGATGGAACCGCTAACCTTTCCGATATTGCGGCAACCACGCAAGGCATTGAAGGTAAATGGACCTCTAACAGAGGCTTGGGCAATTGCAGAGAAGACGTGCGTTTTTCCGGGGTCATCATCCCCTGATTTTCGAGGCATGCGTTTTTCAAATGCCGCCCGCCGGGCGGCATTTTTATGCTCGGCAAAGGAGATTCTTCCGCCCGTCTTTGCTTTGCAGTATCATGATCAAGTAATGGATATCAGGAGCACCGAATGGCCGGTCACAGCAAATGGGCAAACATTAAGCACAGAAAAGCGGCTACCGACGCCAAGCGCGGCAAAATTTTTACCCGCCTGATCAAAGAAATCACGGTTTCCGCCAAGTTGGGCGGCAGCGATGTTTCCACCAACCCGCGCTTACGGCTGGCGGTGGACAAGGCCTATGGGCAAAACATGCCCAAAGACACCATCGAGCGTGCGACCAAACGCGGCGCCGGTGAACTGGAAGGCGTGTCGTACGAAGAAATCCGCTACGAAGGTTACGGCCCTTGCGGTGCGGCAGTCATCGTCGATTGCATGACCGACAACCGGACACGAACCGTCGCGGACGTGCGCCACGCCTTTTCCAAATACGGCGGCAATCTCGGCACCGAAGGCTCGGTCGCCTTTCTGTTCAAACACTGCGGGCAAATTGTTTTCGAGCCGGCAGAAGATGGAAAAAACATTGACGAAAGCGCTATCATGGATGTCGCCATTGCTGCCGGCGCCGAAGATGTCACCGCCAACGACGATGGCAGCCTTGAAATCATTACCGATCCTTACGCATTCCTGACCGTCAAGGACGCACTGATCGCCGCCGGATTGCAACCGGCCTTCGCCGAAGTTGCCATGACGCCATCGACGACCGTCGAAATGACCGGCGACGACGCCGTAAAAATGCAGAAACTGCTCGACGCGCTGGAAACCCTCGATGACGTTCAAGACGTTTACACATCCGCCGAGTTCGGCGACGAAACCTGACCGTCAGGAATCAGATGTCAGGAATCAGGTATCAGAAAGCCCCCTTTTCAAAGGGGGTGTCGGCGAAGCCGACGGGGGTTTGCTTCTCACGCGGAGGCGCGAAGAAGAACAAACCCTCTCCCCTCGCGGGAGAGGG
>JAITMH010000043.1 GCA_031277445.1 Burkholderiales bacterium | reverse complement strand
GATGGGACGTGCGACGCCGATGGCATAGGAGAGCTGCACTTGGCACTTCCGCGCCAATCCTGCCGCAACGATGTTTTTGGCAACGTAACGCGCCGCGTAAGCCGCCGAGCGATCCACTTTGGAGGGATCCTTACCGGAAAACGCGCCGCCGCCGTGCGGTGCTGCGCCGCCGTAGGTATCGACAATGATTTTCCGTCCGGTCAGTCCGGCGTCGCCATGCGGTCCGCCGATCTCGAAACGTCCGGTCGGGTTGACCAGAAAGCGCGTGCCTTGAAGCATTTCGACCGGTAGCACCGGTTTGATGATTTCTTCGACCACCGCTTCAGCCAGCTCTTTTTGCTTGTCGTTCATTTCGGGATGGTGCTGGGTCGAGAGTACGACGGTATCAATCGCTACTGGCCGGCCATCGCAATAGCGAACGGTGACTTGCGATTTGGCGTCGGGCCGCAGCCAGGGCAGTCGGCCATCGCGCCGCACGTCGGCCTGACGCTGAACCAGCCGGTGCGCGTAATAGATCGGAAACGGCATCAGTGTCGGCGTTTCGTCGCAAGCGTAGCCAAACATCATCCCCTGATCGCCCGCGCCCTGATCGAGCGCTTCGTCGGAGGCTTGGTCAACGCCCTGCGCGATGTCGGGCGATTGATGCCCGTAGCACACCATCACGGCGCAACCATCGGCGTCGAAACGCAGTTCCGGATCGTTGTAGCCGATCTTGCGGATCGTCGAGCGGGCAACGTTGGCGTAGTCAACGCTGGCGTTCGTCGTAATCTCGCCGGTCATCACCACCAGCCCCGTGGACACCAGCGTTTCTGCCGCCACCCGCGCTTGCGGGTCTTGCGCCAGAATGGCGTCGAGTACGGCATCCGAAATCTGGTCGGCCACCTTGTCCGGGTGACCTTCCGAAACCGACTCCGACGTAAAAAGAAATTCGCTCATCATAACTCCTGTTACCTTCAGGGGGGCAGAGATCAGAAATCAGAGGTCAGGTATCAGCATGATCGCTGGACTGCGCGGAGCCGCCCGAGCGCTTTTCTGATTCCTGACCTCTGATATCTGATTCCTGACATCTGACATCTGATCCCTGATTGTAGCAAATTCCCGGCTTTTCCCTTAGGCTTTCAACCTAAAAACCGCAGTTGGGCGTATTTTCCAGCGCTGCGCACGGTGCGCCAGGCAAGGCGCGACGACGACGCGGGCTGCCATCCCGCCAGGAGGAGCAACGCCGCATGGCACGCCGTGCGTAGTGCTGGAAAGTGCGTAGCGCTCTTACCCAATGGGTGAGTGGTGAAAAAAACTCCAAAGTAAGCTACCATGTGTTCTTCCATAGATTTACAAGCGGTCAACTGCGGTTTTTAGGTTTATTTTTGCCGCCACTTTTTGCATCGCTCATGACCGTTTCTTCGACTGAATCCTCCCTTCCCCCGTGCATCGCATCCGCGTCCGACGCCGCATTAAAACGCGCCGCTGCGTTGTTGTGCGCCGGTGAACTCGTCGCGTTCCCGACGGAAACGGTTTACGGTCTTGGCGCCGACGCAAGCAATCCCGCCGCCGTCGCCAAAATCTTCGCCGCAAAAAACCGCCCTGCCGATCATCCGGTGATTGTTCACGTCGCCTCCGCCGAAGACGCTGCCTTCTGGGTGCGTGACATTCCCGATGTCGCCAAAAAACTTATCGCCCGCTTCTGTCCCGGCCCGTTGACGCTGATTCTGCCGCGTGCCGCGCACGCCAGCGACATCGTGACCGGCGGCCAGGACAGCATCGGTATTCGGATGCCGTCGCATCCGGTCGCAAGGCGGTTGCTGCAAGCGTTCGCAGCGCAAGGCGGGCGCGGTATCGCCGCGCCGTCGGCCAACTGCTTCGGCCATGTTTCTCCAACCACCGCACAACACGTTGCCGATGATTTGCGCGATCGCGTCGCGTTAATCGTCGATGGCGGCTCTTGTGAACACGGCATCGAAAGTACGATCATCGCGCTCACCGGAGACGCGCCGCTGTTGCTGCGCCCCGGTTCACTGCCGCTAACCGCGCTCGAAGCAACGCTGGGCGCTCCACTGCAACGCCTTGATCGTACCCACACTGCTGCCGCGCCTCGCGCATCGGGAACCCTGGCGTCCCATTACGCGCCGCGCACACCGGCGGAACTCGTCGCTGCCGAAGCATTGGACGCCGTTTCCCGCCGCCACCATCAAGAAGGCAAACGCATCGCGGCTCTGTTGCGCACCGCGCCCGCGCCCGAACACGCCGCGCACACCCTTGTTGCGCCGATCAGCGTCTCGGGTTACGCGCACGCGCTCTACGCGGCGCTGCGCACCTTAGACGCGCATGGTGACGATGTTTTGTTGATCGAGGATGTTCCGACGACCATCGAATGGCTGGCAGTGCGCGACCGGCTTCTACGCGCAACGGCTGTGATCAGAGATTAAAATCGGCTCTAATGTCTGACTGGCCTCTTGGCACACTGATTTCTGATACCTGATTCCTGACCTCTGACCCCTGACTCTTGGCCTCTGATCCCTGCTTTCTGGAACGCCGGTACAGAAAGCGCTCCAGTTCCTGCAACGCGCTTTTGTAAACATCGCGTTTGAATTCGATCACTGCGTCGAGCGGCACTTGATAATCGTGCCAGCGCCAGGCATCGAATTCTGGCTTCTCGGTCACTCGCAGATTGATGTCGGAATCGCGCCCGACAAAACGCAGCAGATACCAGATCTGCTTTTGCCCACGGTAATTACCGCGCCATTCGCGCCGCACCCATTGCCTTGGCACGTGGTAGCGCAACCAGTCGCGTGTTCGCCCCAGAACACGGACATGCTGCCGGGTAAGACCCACTTCTTCCCAGAGCTCCCGGTACATCGCTTCTTCCGGCGCTTCGTCAAGGTCGATACCGCCTTGCGGAAACTGCCAGGAATGCTCACGAAGCCGCTTCCCCCAGAAAACCTGATTTCTGGCGTTGGCGATCACGATAGCGATGCTCGGTCGATAACCATCCCGATCCAGCATCTTGCACCTGCTTAATTAGTAAGTTGGTGTCATTGTAGCAGGGATCAGGTATCAGAGGTCAGGAATCAGATCAGTCAGATTAGCCCGGAAATCGCAATCCGTCACAGGCAATGCAGGCGGGGACGGATTCCAAAAAAAACGGCGCCCGAAGGCGCCGTTTTTCAGAAGAACTGCTTTTTCCAGCTTATTTTCCAGCCAGACGTGCAGCACGCAGATCCGCCATTCCCTTATCGAGCTTGACGATCATCTTCTGTGCGATATCCATACCGAAGTTCATCGAGTCAGCCGCTTGATCCTGGTTGTGGAAGTAAGCGCCGTTGGCAGCTCCCCACCATTCCCAATGGATGTGCGTTTCCCAATGCGCTTCCTGGGCTTCCGCTACGAGCGCTGCATCAACACCCAGATTCCTGGCTTCTTCGATCTTGTCGATCAAACGGGACAGCCAGAACTCGATGTGACGCATCTTGCCGTAGTAGCGATACTTCTTGACATCAATGATGTACTCGGCCTGTTGCGCGTTCCAGTCGTTATGGCAGGTCAAGCAGGTTTCCTTGATGTAGTTCTTCGGCGAAGTTACCCAGTGCAGCGTGTAGGTCTTGCCTGCCTTGTCTTTCGTCTTCGGCATATGGCAATCGTTACACTGAACACCGGCAAGCTGGTGCTTCGAGCCGTAGAACACTTCTACGTCAGGATGCTGCGCTTTCCACAATCTCGCACCGGTGATTCCGTGTCTGAAATCACGGAACTTGATGCCGTTGTAGGTCTTGCCCAGATCCCACACGTTAACGAACGAGAAGTAGTTGGTTCTTCTGTCCGCCATCGTGACCGGCTCATTGGTGTCCATGTCGATACCCGGGTTGCAGTTGTATTCGACGTGGCACTGACCGCATTGCAGGTTCATGTCGTAACGGTCAAGCATGGCGATCTTGCGCGTAAAGCCGCGGAGACCCAATTCTTTAACGTCAATTTTCGCCGCATGCGGATCCGAGTGGAACAGCGTGTCGTTCCGGGTGGTCAGCGCGTCAATTAGCGCGTCACGAACAACACGTGGCTTCCCTGAGTGCGGATCGTGGCACATGAAGCAGTTGACCGCATAGTTAACCGCCTTGGCAACGTCAAGTACGTTCGATGTCCGGCTGTATGTCGCGTTCGGATGCGGATCGCCCATGTATGCCCAGTCAAGGATGTGATCCTGCGACTTACACGACATACAAACCGGGTTGGCCGCTGCCGCAAAGCCAGGTCTGAACACTTTGTTCGTCTTTTCTTCCGGATGCTTGTCAATCAGGATGTCCCACGTTCTGAAGTTACCGCCCTTTTGATCCGCATACCATCTCCAGCCATCCTTCGGTTGGAAGCGGCCACCGAAAGCACGGTCAGCGACGTACTGGTCGATCACCATGAAGGCGTGCGAACGCGGCTCGGCATGCTCTTTGGTAAAGCCGTGCGGCATCATCAGCTTGGTGAATGCCGGATCCGGTGTCGGACCCGTGTTATGCGCTTTCTCATGGCGCGCTTTTTTCTTCGTGTTCATCTGATATGCCGAGTCAAACTGCTGCTTGTGGCAAGAGCCGCAAGCTGCCGGATTGACTTCGGTTCCCGGACGCACGGAAGGGTTAGCGTTGTGCTCATTCAACTTGTTATGGCAAGACACGCAATTGACGGACTTGTGATTACTGCCCGCGTGAAACTCTTGTATTGGCTGGTGACAAGCGTAACATTGCGACACATTGACGTTTCTTGGTTTTTGTTGCGCCATAGCTGCCGGCGAGACAAAAGCGAGAAGACCCAATGCAAACGCGAGCACTACGTGCCGCCAGAGACCCATCAAACTGTGCTTCATGGTGGAACTCCTATCGGTTAACAACGTTAGACGACGTTACTAAAAAAACAGCAGACAAATGCCGTTTGTGGGAGTCTAACAAGAGTTTCCTCTTTCTTAGCAGTACCCCGCCCCTTATTTGATTTACATCAAACAAACCGTTACGCAGTGTTAGAAAAAGGCCACCCTTGTAACACCCTTGTAAAAATGGCCTTTGAACAAGAATTGTTCTTGCTTTTTTTTGATCTTTGCGCCATGGGCGCCGTCCCCTGTCCGGCGCGCCCCGTCTGGCGTCATTCCGGTAACCGATTTCCGGGGAATGCGCCTGCCGCTCTCTCTGCCCGCGCCCGCGCTTCGGCAATGCTTCCGTCAATTGAACGAGCGATTTCAGAGTCGGCGGGTACGGTCGCCTTCATCTTGACCCAGAACGCCTCAGCCTGGGCGTAATCCTGATTCTCGAACGCATACGTCCCCGCCAGCGCCAGCGCCTTCCAGTGGGCAGGATCAGCTCTCAGCGCCCGCCCCACCAGTTCCATCGGTCGCCCGTCCAGACGGCCATCCTGCATCATCGCCAGCAGGTCGGCATAATCGGCGAGAACGTTGGCCTCGTCGGGAATGCGCTCAAGAATTTTTTCATACGTCGCCGCCGCTTGCAGGTATTTGCCAAGCTGCACATACGAGCGCGCCAACATCATATGGCCTTCGATGTTGTCCGGTTCGGCTTCCATTCTGGCGGCAAAAGCGCTCACCATCTCCTCCATTTGCGAAGGCGAAAGATCGTGTGGCTTTTCGTGCGGATTTTTTTCCACCGTCGCCACTCCCGGATCGAACGCCGACGGCGTTCCGATCAAGCTGTAAAACACGCCCGCCAGGCACAACACCGCCAGCGATCCGGCAACGCCCCAGATGATGGCCGGCTTCTTCCGTGGCGCTTCTCCGGTCATCGTCGTTTTTTTCTGAAGTGCCGCTTCTTCCAGCGTTCGCCGCTCAAGCTCGGCTTTTGCTTCGGCCAGCTCGACATCGCCGATGGCGCCGGTGCGGTGATCGTTTTCGAGTTCTTCCCACTGATCGCGCAAAATCCGCAAATTGGCCTGGTCGTGTTCCAGCGCATCGCTCTTGTCGGCGCGACTTTTAAACAGCGGCAAAAAGATCCACAAGCACGCAAGCGCGGTCAATACGAGAGCCGCTGCCAGAAATCCGATCACGTCATTTCCCCTTTCCGTCCGGTATAGTGGTTCACTATGATTCGCGCCCTTCGAGCAACGCCGTCGCCCGCGCCTGTTCGGCCTCCGTCAACGGCGCCGATTCCGTCGCCGCCTGACTGCGGCCACGCAAGAGAAAAACCATCGCCACCACCCCCGCCGCCAGCAGCAGCAGCGGCCCGATCCACAGCAACAGCGTCGCCGGTTTCATCGGCGGTTCATACAAAACAAAATCGCCGTAGCGGTCGGTCATGAAGGTGATGATTTCTTTGTCGCTCCTGCCGGCGGCAATTTGCTCACGCACCTGCTGCCGCAAATCGACGGCCAGTTCCGCGTCCGACTCGGCAATCGACTGGTTTTGGCACACCAGACAGCGCAATTTCAACGCCAATTCCACTGCCCGTTTTTGCGCCACCGGATCGTTTTCCGTCGGCATCGCTTCGTCGGCAACCGCCATCCCGCCCCAGCAACCCATCACGCTGATCGCGCAAGCCAGAAGAAACTTTTTCATAGCTGTTTCAGCTCCTTGATCATCGGGATGATCTTTTTATTTAACACCTCTTCGTTAATCGGGCCGGTTTGTTTGTAGCGGATAATGCCTTGCTTGTCGATCAAAAAAGTTTCAGGCGTACCGATCACACCAAAATCAATTCCGACGCTGCCATCGGCATCCGCAATCGACACAGTGAACGGATCGCCGTGTCGCCGCAACCATTCGCTGCCGTTCTCAGGCTTGTCCCTGTAAAGCATTCCGATAATCGACACGTCACTGGTTTTCGCAAGCCTGGCCAGTGACGGGTGCTCCGTTTTACATGAAACGCACCATGACGCCCAGGCGTTGAGCAGCCACACCTGACCGAGAAAATCCTGCGGCGTAACCGCCTTTTCGGGCGCGTTCAAATCCGGCAACGAGAACGCCGGCACCGGCTTGCCGATCAGCGGCGAAGGAATCTCTTTCGGATTGAGCCCCAATCCGACAACGAAAAATCCCGCCAGCACAAAAAACACCACCAGCGGAATCAGCAACAACAACTTTTTCTTCATGCTTTCTCCAGCTTCGCCGGTTCCAGCGGCGGCAATGAAGGCTTTGCGGTTTCGCGCCGTGCGCTCACCCGATAACGGCGGTCGGAGATCGCCAGCAATCCGCCCAGCGTCATCAGAATACAGCCGTACCAGATCCAGGTTACAAACGGTTTGTGGTAAACGCGAACGCTCCACGAATCTTTTCCGTCGTTGATCGGCTCACCCAACGAGACATAGCGATCCCCGAAGATACCGCTGTCGATCGCCGCTTCGGTCATCGGCATCCCGTGCGCGAAATACATCCGTTTTTCGGGATACAGTTTTCGAACCGGCTTGCCGTTTTTACTCAATTCAAACGTTCCGCGTGATGCGTGGAAATTGGGACCTGTACGCTCCCCCATGCTTTCAAAACGGAAGGTGTAGTTGCTTATCGCCACCGTATCCCCCGGCGTCATCCGCACATCGCGCTCAATCTCGAATCCTTTAACCACTGTCACCCCGATGATAAACACCGCCACGCCGATATGCGCCGCGAACATCCCCCAGAAACTGCGCGGCTGTCGCGCCAGTTTTTCGCGGAAGCTGCCTTCAACATATTTGACACGATCAAAGAGACCGGCCAGTGACGCCGTAATAATCCAGAACGCCATCGCAAAACCGAGCGCCAACAGTGCAACGCTTGTCGGCGATGTGCGGCCAAGAATGAACGGCAACGCCACCGCCGCAACGAGCGTTATCGCCGCCGCCCAACGCAGCCGCGCCCACAAATCCGGCAATGTCGCCTCTTTCCAGCGCGCCACCGCGCCGACGCCCATCAAAAAGACCAGCGGCGCCATCAACGGCACAAACACTGCCTCAAAATACGGTGGACCGACAGAAATCTTGCCGAGCTTCAGCGCGTCGAGAAACAGCGGATACAAGGTGCCAAGCAGCACCGTTCCGCACGCTACCGCCAACAAAACATTATTGGCAAGCAACGCGGATTCACGCGAGATGATTTTGAATGTTCCGCCCGTGCCGACTTTCGGCGCCCGAAACGCAAACAACGCCAGCGAACCGCCGATCACCAGCGCCAGAAGCGCCAGAATGAACATACCGCGCTGCGGATCGACCGCAAACGCATGCACCGAAGTCAATATCCCCGAGCGCACCAGGAACGTGCCAAGCAGCGACAGAGAGAACGTACAGATTGCCAACAACACTGTCCACACTTTGAATGTGCCTCGCTTTTCGGTCACTGCCAGCGAATGCATCAGCGCCGTACCGACCAGCCAGGGCATCAGCGACGCATTTTCAACCGGGTCCCAGAACCACCAGCCGCCCCAGCCCAGTTCGTAATACGCCCACCAACTGCCGATCAAAATGCCGATGGTAAGAAAACACCAGGCCAGCGTCGTCCAGGGACGCGACCAGCGCGCCCAAGTCGCGTCAAGCCGCCCGCCCAGCAGCGCCGCCACCGCAAACGCGAACGCCACCGAAAAACCGACATAGCCCATGTACAGCATCGGCGGGTGCAATATCATTCCCGGGTCCTGCAACAGCGGATTCAAATCGCGCCCTTCGAGCGGCACCGGAAAAAGCCGGTCGAACGGATTCGACGTCAGCAGCAAGAAGAGCAACAAGCCCATACTGACACAACCCATCACGCCCAGCACTCTCGCCACCATTTCTTCGGGCAGATGTTTGGAAAAAATACTGACCGCGCACGACCACATACCCAACATGAACACCCACATCATGATCGAGCCTTCGTGCGACCCCCACGAAGCGGCGATCCGATAGATCACCGGCAATTTGGTATTGGAATTATTCGCTACGTTCAGCACCGAAAAATCATTGACGATAAACGAGTAAATCAAGCAGCCCAACGCCAACGACAAAAAGAAAAACGCGCCTTGCGCGGTACGGCGCGACAACGCCATCCAGGCCGAAATGCCTTTTGAAGCGCCTATCAGCGGCAAGGTGCCTTGCACCATCACCAGCAGCAACGCCAGAACCAACGCAAACTGTCCAATCTCAGGAATCATCGTTTATTTACCCCAATCAAATCATGGCGGAAAAACACGCGGCGCTTACGCGCCGGTCTTATTGCTCTAACGTCTGTGCCGCACGCGCCTTGTGCGCCTCGTCCAGCGCTGCCTGAACTTCCGGCGCCACATAATTTTCATCATGCTTGGCCAGCACCTGCGTCGCCTGAAAAACGCCGTACTCGTCGAGTTTGCCCTGCGCCACCACGCCTTTTTCTTCAGCGAAAAGGTCTGGCAGAATGCCTGTATAAACCACCGCAACCGTCTCGGCGGTATCGGTCACATTGAAACGAACCGTCAGCCCGCTGCCATCGCGCACCACGCTTCCGCCTTCAACCATTCCGCCGATTCGGAACGCCCGTCCGTGCGGCGCTTCGTCCTGCACCACTTGCGTTGGCGAATAAAAATAAGTAATGCTTGAACCGAACGCGTTTAACACCAGCGCTACAATGGCCGCAAAAAACGCCAGTCCGAAAATAATCCAGAGAAACCGCTTGTGCCGCGCTTTGATGCCCACCGGCGAAACGGTTGTTGTTTCCTGTGTGGTTTCGCTCATTCCACCTCCTTCAGTTGCGCTCCGGCGTTGGCCGCGCCGCTTTCATGAGCGTCGCTGTGCCGGATCAGATGCAAAACCTGTTTGCGGCGCGCCCGCACAGCAATGATTTCCAGCGTGATCAGCAACGCCGCCATGCCGTACGACATCCAGATGAAAAAGGCGTAACCGCCCATTGCGAAAAACTCACCCATTACCGCCCCTCCTTCTTTACTTCCGCCAATTGCGCCACCCAGGCAGCGCCGGCCTCACGCTCCAGAATGATGGTACGCAAGCGCACCAGCGTCACCGCGACCGAATAAAACCAGAACGCAAAAACCATGAACAGCAGACCAGCCAGCATGATAGCGTCGATTGAGGAATTTCCTGCCTTGATCGTAGCGCCTTGATGTAACGTATTCCACCAATTCACCGAGTAATAGATGATGGGAACATTGACGACACCGACCAATGCCAGCACACCACATGCTTTATCGGCGCGGCGCGGATCGTCGATCGCGTTACGCAGCGCGATGATGCCGAGGTAAAGAAACAGCAAGATCAATTCCGAAGTCATCCGGGCGTCCCATGCCCAGTACGTCCCCCAGGTCGGTTTTCCCCAGAGCGCGCCCGTCCACAGCGCCATCGCCGTCATCAACGCCCCGGTCGGCGCAATCGACTGCGCCATCATCGCCGAGAGCCGCGTGTTCAATCCCAGCGCCAGCGCACTCCAGAACGCCATCACCACATACAAAAACATCGACATCCAGGCGGCAGGCACATGAATGTAAATAATCCGGTACGAATCCTTCTGCGTCACATCAATCGGCGCCACATACAAACCGATGACCAATCCGATCACCGCAAGAACCGCCGCCGACACAGCGAACCACAGCGCCATCTTCCCGGCCAACGGGTAAAACTGTGCCGGAGCCGCATATTTAAATCCACTCATCGCTCAAACCTCAATCCAAAGAAATCCGTACTGCCGCCGACGTCGCAAACGGCGCCCCCGCCAGCGCCAGCAACAGCCCCGCCGTCAGCAGCGAAAAATTGGCATCGGCGCCCATGCCGCTGCGCACCGCATCAACCGCGCCCGCGCCGAAAATCAGCACCGGAATATACAGCGGAAGAACCAGCAGCGCCAACAAACTGCCGCCCCCCGAACGCAAGCCCAGCGTCAACGCCGCCCCAATCGCGCCCAGCAACGACAACACCGGCGTACCGATCAACAACCCCGCCATCAAAATCCAAATCGCCTCGGCTTCCAGATAATACTGAATGCTCAACAGCGGCGCCAACAACACCACCGGCAAGCCCGTCGTCAACCAGTGCGCGCTGATCTTCCCCAGAATCAACGCGGGCAACGGCAACGGCGACAACGCCATCTGCTCGAGCGTTCCGTCCGCGTAATCACTGGCAAACAAGCGCGACAACGACAACAACGAAGCCAGCAACGCCGCCACCCACAACACCCCCGGACCGAGCAACAACAACAGCTCCTTATCCGGCGACATCGACAGCGGAAACAGCGCCACCACGATGATATAAAACAAAATCTGAACGCCCAACTCGGCACGCGACCGCAGCGCCAAACGCAAATCACGCCGCAACGCCCAGGAAAACGCCGTAAACACACCGTCGCCGGGTTCCATCGCGGCGCGAACCGGAAAAACAGGAGAAGCATTCGCCGTCACATCAATCTCCACACCATCATCCTAAAAACCTCAGTTGGACGCTCTCACCCCATGAGAGAGAAGTGAAAAAGCCTTCAAAGCCAGTTGTCATGCAGCTTTCCATACGTTTACAAGTGGTCAACTGAGGTTTTTAGGATTACTGAAACGACAACTGGCGCATCACACCCGCCGGTAAATCCAGCGCCTGATGCGTTGCCGCAATCACCGCGCCGCCCTTAGCCAAATGTGTCGCCATCATCCCCGTCAACAACGCAATCCCCGCCGGGTCCAGCGCCGTCACCGGCTCATCCAGCACCCACAACGGTCGCGGCGCCAGCGCCAAACGCGCCAACCCGATCCGCCGCCGTTGCCCCTGCGACAAAACACGCGCCGGCACCGTCAGCCTCGCCCCCAGCGCCACCTCCCGCAGCGCCTCGCGCAGCGCGTCCAGCGCCACCTCCTCGCCCGCCAGCTTCACCAACAGCGTCAGATTTTCCTCCGCCGTCAACTCATCCTTGAGCGCAGGCGCGTGACCGACAAACGTGAGATTGTTACGCAACACCGGATCAAACGCACGCATCTCCCGCCCCCGCCACAGGATTTTCCCCGACAACGGATGCGACAAACCGGCCAACATCCGCAACAGCGTCGTCTTGCCAGTGCCATTCGCGCCAGTAATGATCAACGCCTCACCCGGCTCCACCTTAAAGGAAACCTGACTGAACAGCATCACATAACCGCGGCGCGCCGCGAGATCACAAACTTCGAGCATGTCGAACCGCTTGCCTCTACCAAACCCCCGATGCGCCCCGGCTCAACCGTTAGCTTTGCCCCGCCACGCATCTGAAAAAAAGCGGCATTCCAACATGCCGCCACACTGAATCACACTAGGGCGGATTGTAGCAGAGGACAGGCGGTCAGGCTGCCAGGAATCAGAGGTCAGGGATCAGGCATCAGAACTCCGTCATTCTGCGCGAAGTCGCGAAGAAGAACAAACCCTCTCCCCTCGCGGGAGAGGGTGCCCGAAGGGCGGGAGAGGGGGCGTTTCTCGCGTAAACGGGAAGCAGATTGCTTCCCCCACGGGCAAGGCGCAACGATTTTGGCGTAGGGGCGGCAACCTGCCGCCCGCAGACCTCACGCGGAGGCGCGAAGCCGCGAATGTGTGTTTTAAAGCCCCCTTTTGAAAGTGGGTGCCCGCCGAAGGCGGGCGGGGGTTTGTTGCGGGCGGGACGCCCGCGCTCCCAGACCCATCATTCTGCGCGAAGTCGCAGGACGCAGAATCCATCCGGGGTTTGCCCCGCAGGGGCGCAATGTGAGTAACCGTCGGTGGAGCGAGCAGCGCGAGCGGAACCGGCGGGAAGCGAACACACCTCTACTCACACAGCCCTGCAAGGGCTGAACGAATAGCAGGGTTCAGCCCTTGCAGGGCTGAGAGACGGGCGGCCGTCCATCCGCCGGTTCCGCGCTCGCTACGCTCACGCTTCACCGACGGTTACTCATGTAACGCGCCTGCGGCGCTGCCATTCTTCGCGGCTTTGCATGAGGCCAACCTGCCGCCCG
>JAITMH010000003.1 GCA_031277445.1 Burkholderiales bacterium | reverse complement strand
CGAGCCGCATCCGAATTTGTACTGCTCCGTCGGATTGCATCCGGGCGTCGATGAAAGCGCCAGAACTGACATAGACGAATTGTTGCGCTACGCGGCTTTGCCGAAGGTGGTGGCGATTGGCGAAACCGGCCTTGACTATTATCATGTGTCTAGCGAAGCGGAATGGCAACGGGCGCGTTTTCGCATACACATCGCGGCTGCGTGCGCCGTCGGAAAACCGCTCATCGTTGACATGCGCGACGCGACCGAGGACACGCTACGCGTTCTGCGTGAAGAAGGCGCGGATCGTGTCGGCGGCGTGATGCACTGCTTCACCGCAGACGGGGCTGCCGCCGAAGCGGCGCTGGCGTTGGGATTTTATATTTCGTTTTCGGGTGTGGTAACGTTTAAGGGAGCGAAGGCGATCAAAGAAGCGGCGCAACGAGTGCCGCTCGACCGGCTGCTGATTGAAACCGACAGTCCGTATCTGGCGCCGATGCCGCATCGCGGACGTTATCCCAATCAACCGGCTTGGGTGGTGCATGTTGCCGAGGAAATTGCCCGTTTACGCGGCATGTCGCTTGACGAAGTGGGGCAGGCGACCTCCGCCAATTTTTTCCGGTTGTTTCGCGATTGTTTCGGTTAATGCCGGAAGGAGATGAAAGAGATGTGTAAAACCAAAAGTTTGGTAACGGCAGTATTGACATTGCTTTGCAGCGTTTTGGCGAGCGGTTGCGTTGTTGCGCAATCGACGTCGGCAAAAGAAGCGCTGGAACGCCGTGCGGCTACGCAAAAGGAGGAACAGCGGCGTACCGATCAAAAGAACGAAACCTACACGCAGTTTCTGAAAGCGGTCAGGGAAAACCGCGCCAGCGATGTGACAGCGATGATTAAAAGAGGGCTTGACCCTGAGATGTCCGACCCGAACGGCGAGCCGATGCTGTTGTTAGCGGCGCGTCAAGGCAACGTCGCTGTGGGCGAAGCGTTGCTACAAGCAGGCGCAGGCGTTAACAAGGCCAGCGCATATGGCGATACCGCGCTAATGGTGGCGGCGCTGAACGGGCAGCGTCGCATGATTGATCTCCTGATCAAAAACGGCGCAGAGATCAACCGCAAAGGATGGACGCCGCTGATTTATGCGGCAACCGGCGGACACGACGAAATCGTCGATCTGCTTCTCGATTATCTGGCCGATATTGATGCGCGATCGCCGAACGGAACGACGGCGCTGATGATGGCAGTGCGGCAAGGCCATTCTTCGACAGTCAAACTGCTGATTGATCGCGGCGCTGACGTTAATTTACGCAATGAAACCGGCGTTTCGGCGATGGACTGGGCGCAGCGTGGTGGCCATGCGGCTATCGTCGATTATTTGCGGCGGGCGAGGGCGCAGTAGTCAGGGATCAGAAAGGTGCCTTCGCGTGAGGCCAAACGCTGGGGTTCGCTACGCTCATCGCCAGCCTACGATTCTCCGCTTCGCGCAAACGATCATTTTTTCGTGGCTTTCGTGTTTTTCGTGGTTAAGGTTTTTATCTTTGCGCTCTATGCGTTCTTTGCGGTTAAATCATGTTTTTGGCTCCCGGTTCTGCGATTTCGCGCAGAATGACGCGCTTCACTTGCCCAGGCCACTCCCTGATTCCTGAATCCCGACAACCAAACCCCACAATTGTTCCGGCGCATCAATAATAGTATCTGCACCCCAACTTTCGATGGGTTTGTCGCCGAGGTATCCCCAGCGCACAGCAACGGCGTATTGAAAATCGGCGGCACGGGCGGCGTCGATGTCACGGTGGTCGTCACCGATGTACCAGCATTGTTGCGGCGCGGTGCCGATGGATTGTGCGGCATGTAGCAGCGGTAACGGATGCGGCTTGGAGTGGGTGGTGGTAGCGCCTGAGACGATGCAGGCAGCGCGGCGGTCCAGGCCGAGGTGGGCGACGACTGGTTTTGTAAACCGCTGGTGTTTGTTGGTCACGATGCCCCAGGGCAAACTCTGGCGGTCGAGGTGTTCGAGCAAGGCTTCAATCCCCGGAAAGAAGCGGACGTGATCGGTAAGGTGCCGGGCGTAGTGTGTCAGAAACAGTTCGCGTGCTTTTTCAAACGCGGCATCCTCCGGCGTCAGACCCAACCCGGCGTAGAGCAATCCGGCAGCGCCGCGAGAGGCGCGGGAGCGAAGCTGAATGGTTGGTAATGGTGGCAGGTCGTAGAGATGTTGGCGCACATGGTTTAGCGACGCAGCCAAATCATCGGCGGTGTCGATCAGTGTGCCGTCCAGGTCAAAGAGCAGGGCAAGGGTCATGAGGCGCCTTTAAAAACCGGGGAAATTGAGGAGGAAAATCAAAAGCCCCGCTTACGGCGGGGCTTTTGACGGTCAAGCCAGTTCAGCAAGTCTTGGCGGTCATTGTTATCTGGCTTCGCCCTTGACTTCCAGTTCAACGCGACGATCCGGCGCCAGACAGTTGATTAACTGCTGACGGTTCGTCTGTCTGCACTTGGTGTGGGTGACTGGCTGCGTCTTGCCCATACCGAGGCTTTCGATGCGGTCGGTCGGCACACCCTTGGATACGAGGTAGGCGCGGACGGTTTCAGCACGGCGCTCGGAAAGGCCCTGGTTGTAAGCGTCGGAACCGATCCGATCGGCGTGGCCGGTGATCAGCACCAGTTCGATCGTTGAGAATTCCTGCAACT
>JAITMH010000201.1 GCA_031277445.1 Burkholderiales bacterium | reverse complement strand
GGCGCCCTCACCTTGGGCGGGTGGAAAAGGAAACAGGTATTTAAAGGCAGCAAAAACCGTTCACTCCATACAGTAGGCATCAATCAATAATAAGCAATAATGGCGACAACCTTTAAATTAAACACGGCAAAAACAACCCCATGCACCTCGAACGCCTTCTGCAATCCCAGGGTTTCGGCAGCCGCAAGATTTGTCGCTTGCGCATCGAAGCCGGTGATGTTTGCGTCAACGGTACGCTTTGCCGCGATCCGCAGGCCGAATTCGGCACTGCCGGTCTGGCGTTCGAAATTGACGGCGAGACTTGGACATATGCCGAGCACGTTTATCTGGCGCTTCACAAACCCGCCGGATTCGAGTGTACGCATCAGCCGCAGCACCACCGCAGTGTTTACACGTTACTACCGCCGCCGCTGGTTCGACGCGGTGTGCAAAGCGTTGGCCGCCTCGATGCCGACACGACAGGACTCTTGTTGTTCTCCGACGATGGCCGGTTCATTCACGCGATGGCGTCGCCGAAACGGCGTGTCGCCAAGCATTATCGCGCTACCTTGAAGCATGCGTTTGACAACACCCTGCCGAAACAATTGCTCGAAGGTGTCTTGCTGACCGGCGAATCGGCGCCGTTGGCGGCGTTGTCGGCGCAACAAATGGATGCGCACACGCTGGCGCTCAGCGTTGATCAAGGCAAATACCATCAGGTCAAGCGGATGGTTGCCGCCGCCGGCAATCGGGTGGAGGCGCTGCATCGCGCCGGTTTTGGCGCGCTCTCTCTGGAAGGCGGTTCTCTGCCTGCCCTCGCCCCCGGAGACTGTTGCCATTTGAGCGAAAACCATCTGATATTACTCGGTTATCGCCGCTGAAAAGCCCCAAGCGCTCGCAAGTCCACTACAATGATTTAGCTCGTCTCTTTTCAAGAACGTAAAAATTATGAACACGACCGCTCCCATTACCCGCACTCTTTTCGACGACATCATGGTTCCCTGCTTTTCACCCGCACCGTTTGTCCCTGTGCGTGGCAGCGGCGCACGCGTCTGGGATCAGGAAGACCGGATGTACATCGACTTCGCCGCCGGTGTTGCGACCAACGCGCTCGGACATTGCCATCCGGCGATGACGGCGGCGCTGGAAGCGCAATCCCGGAAACTCTGGCATGTTTCCAACTGGCTGACCAACGAACCGGCGCTGCGTCTGGCGCAACGCCTCGTTGAAAACACGTTCGCCGAGCGCGTGTTCTTCTGCAACTCCGGCGCTGAAGCCAATGAAGCCGCGCTGAAACTGGCGCGTCGCTACGCGAACGACACCGTCGGGCCGCAAAAGATGCAAATCATTTCAACGTCCGACGCTTTTCACGGTCGCACGCTGTTCACCGTCACGGCGGGCGGACAGCCGAAATATTCGTCGGGCTTCGGGCCGGTGCCGGAAGGCATCACACATGTGCCTTACAATGACGTGGCAGCTTTGCAAGATGTGTTCGATGAACACGGCGACAACATCTGCGCGATGATTCTCGAACCCATTCAAGGCGAAAGCGGCGTGATTCCGGCCACGGAGGATTTTCTGCACATGGTGCGCCATTTGTGTTGGTGGCACAAAGCGCTGCTGATTCTCGACGAAGTGCAAACCGGCATGGGACGCACCGGCGCGTTGTTTTCATACATGGAAAAAGGCGTCACGCCGGACATTCTGACATCCGCAAAAGGATTGGGCGGCGGTTTCCCGCTCGGCGCAATGCTCACCACCAACGAAATCGCCCGCGTGTTCACTCCCGGCGTACACGGCACCACCTACGGCGGCAACCCGCTCGCCTGTGCCGTCGGTGAAGCCGTGTTCGATGTCATCAACAAACCTGAATTTCTTGAAAGCATCAAAACGCGCCATCGCTTGCTCATGGCAGGATTAAAAACCGTTCACCATCGGCAACCCTTTTGCAAGGAAATTCGTGGCGAAGGCTTGCTGCTCGGTTGCGAACTCGACGACTCGTTGAAAGGCCGTGCGCTCGATATTGTTGCCGCAGCGGGGAAAGCCGGTTTGCTGGTACTCGCCGCTGGTCCCAATGTCGTGCGACTCGTGCCGCCGCTGATCATCCCCGAAGAAGACATCCGCGAAGGCTTGGCGCGTCTCGAAACAGCGTTGGAAAATTTGTCAACGCAACAACCATGAAACGGCTCGCGCACAATACGCCTACCGAACCCTGGTCGGCCAAATGGCGTGCGCCTTTCGCCGTGCTCGGCATCCGCAGCAACGGCCATCACATTACCGACATCGCTTTTTTGCCGCTCAAGGAAAAAGAAGCCGCACCGGCAGACGCTCTCAGTGAGCAGGCCGTGCGTGAATTGAATTGTTATCTCAACGATCCACAATTTTCTTTCACTGTGCCGATACTTCCGCACGGCACGCCGTTTCAACAACGGGTCTGGAAAGCGTTGCAAACCATTCCTCCCGGCGCCACACAAACCTACGGCGAACTGGCGAAAGCGTTAAAATCTGCGCCACGCGCAGTCGGCGGCGCTTGCGGCGCGAATCCGGTCGTACTCATGATTCCCTGCCACCGCGTCGTCGCGCAACATTCGTTGGGCGGGTTCATGCACGCCGGAGATGGCGAACCGTTGTTTATCAAACGCTGGTTGCTGAAACACGAAAACGCAATCGTATGAATTGACCGCAAAGAGTACCGTCAGTGTAGGGTGGGCAAAGCGAAGCGTTCCCACCAGAAGAAAAACAATTTAACCGCAAAGGCACTCTAACGTAATTTAGAACTATGCCCGACACCGCTCCCCTCAAACCAAGCGCGAAAGACACCGCGCTCATTGATCTTTTTTGCGATCAAGTCTGGCTGCAAGACGGTCTCGCCGCCGCCTCACTCAATGCTTACCGCACCGATTTGTCACGCTTTTCCGTCTGGCTTTCGCAACAAACCTCCCATGCCCTGCTGACCGCCGAACGTGCCGAAATCGAGCGCTGGCTTGTCGAACAATTTTCTGCCGCCTCCAAAACATCTTCGATTTCCCGCCGCCTTTCCGCGCTGCGCCGCTTCTATCAACTGCTGCACGAGCGCGGTCAAATCGCCACCGATCCGACATTGCGCATTCGCGTACCCAAACAAACCCAGCGCCTGCCGAAAAACATTTCCGAAGAACAAGTGGAAGCGTTACTCAACGCGCCCGATCTCAATACGTCGCTCGGTATTCGTGATCGCGCCATGCTGGAAACCCTGTACGCCACCGGCCTGCGCGTTTCCGAATTGGTCGGCCTGAAATGGATGCAGGTCGCGCTCGACATCGGCGTTGTTCGCGTCGTCGGCAAAGGCAACAAGGAACGGATGGTGCCGCTCGGTGAAAACGCCGTTGATTCGCTGAAGCGTTACCTCGAAGAAGCCCGCCCCCTTCTCGCTGGCGGCTTGCGCAACGACCATGTTTTTCTCACCACGCGCCGCACGCCGTTAACGCGCCAGGCGTTCTGGGCGCTGATCAAACGTTATGCGCTACGCGCCGGCATCGCTCCTGAAACACTGTCGCCGCACGTCGTGCGCCACGCCTTCGCCACCCATTTGCTGAACCACGGTGCCGATTTGCGCGTCGTTCAATTATTGCTGGGGCACTCCGACATTACGACCACCACGATTTACACCCACGTCGCCCGCGAACGCCTCAAACAACTGCACGCCGAACACCATCCGCGTGGGGAGCGCAAAAAAAGTTAACCGCAAAGAACGCATAGTGCGCAAAAAAGCCGCGCACGGAGACGCGGGATGTAGGGGCGGGTTTCAAACCCGCCCTGTTATCTCACGCGGAGGCGCGGAGAACGCGGAGACAAAACTCGCTCTCCCCTCTCCCGCTTTCGGGAGAGGGGTCGGGGGAGAGGGCGTCTTAACTCCCTCCCCTTCAAGGGGAGGGTTGGGGTTAAAACTGAAAGACAAAAAAAACAAAAAAAAACCACGCTACAATTCCTTTATGAGCAAAGAC
>JAITMH010000017.1 GCA_031277445.1 Burkholderiales bacterium | reverse complement strand
GAATTCGACCACATGTCGCGTCCATGCATGTTTGAGCGCATCCCAGTTAAGCGCCAGCACTTTAAGCCAACCGGCGTCGATCCGTGCAAACGCCGGTACCCGCGCATCGTTGGGAAGCGCTCGTCCCAAGCCATATTCGATTCGATCCGGCGCCACGGCCGCAGTAGGATCGACGCGATGCCATTCGTCGTCGATCAGCACTTCCGTCCAGGCGTGAGCGTCCGACTGGCGAACGATCAGATAGCCGCCTTGCGGGTTGATTTCGCCGCCTTGATAGCCGGTCACGACCCGCGCCGGAACCCCCGCCGCCCGCATCAATACCACGAACGCCGCCGCATAATGTTCACAAAAACCAGCGCGTGTTTCAAACAAAAATCCGTCGATGGGGTCTTTCTCGATGTATTCCGGTGATAAAGTGTATAAGAATGGTTCATTATGAAAATAACTCAGCACCATTCGCACATACTCTTGCGGCGCCGAACCCTCGCCTCGCAATTGCTGCGCCAATTCGCGCGTTTTCGGATTGCCTCCTCGCGGTAAATAGAGATTCTGTGTGGCGTCTCCCCGTGACGCCGGATAGCGGGAACGCAACACCGATGTCTGCGTATAACGTAGCGCTTGACCGACCGGTAAGACCGACATCAACTGCTGCGTGGTGGTCAGATACGCAAAACGGCGTCCGCCCTGCTCGGCCTCGCCGCTGAGCCGCTGCGGCATTTGAGACGGCAATTCCAGCGCAAAAAGCCAGCGCCGGTTGTGCGGTTCCAGCACGACGGTGTAGTGAATTTCCGTCTCACCCGCTGACGCCGGTTCGGGCGCTGTCACCAATGTCGGTCCCGGTCTCCAGGTCATGCCGTCGTAAAAGGAAAACACCGGTCCGCGCCAATAGCGTTGCGCATTGGGCGGCGGCGCTCCCTCAAAATCGACACGGAAGGCGATGGCATCAGACAGCACCAAATCGATAATATCAAGTGGCCCCATGCTTTCAGACAATCCGGTTTGCGCCATCTGTGTTCGCGGCAATCCCCACAGCGGCGCCGACAATCGGGGGAACAGCATGAACAGCAGCAGTGCTATCGGGATTCCCTGCAACACCAGAATCGAGAAACGCTTCATCGTTCGCCGGGTGTGCGCTTTCTCAAGCGACGCGCCCGCAAGAAAAATGGCGTCAAGCGCACCGCCCAACGCAAAAAACGCCAGCAGCGACGTCAGCAAAGCCAGCGGCGATTGCGTGTAAAAAAACGTGGTAATCAAAAGGAACGATGCCAGACACACCAGCAACATGGCGTCGCGTCGCGTTGTCGATTCTGAAAATTTGATCGCCACCAGAATGAACAACAATCCTACTGACGCATCGCGGTAAAACAGATAGCCGTAAGCGGAATACACCATGAACACCGCCGCTATCCCCAGCACGATACTCAACCAGGGTCTCCAGCGAAACGGCGGCTTTCGCGGGCTGTAACGCGCCACATCGCCCGCAACAGCACTTGCTGCACCACCAGAACCTTCATAGGCATAGCTCCTGGAATACCGCCAGGGCAGATAAATCGACAACACCCGCAACAAGGTGATGCCGATCCCCAACGCCGCCACCGCTATCGGCAAATGGTAGGAAAGTTGTATCTGCGTGAGAAGTACCAGCCAGGTCAGCCAGAACCAGTGCGTTCCAGTCAGGCGTTCGTCTTCCGAACGAGGCGCACGTTGGCGTATCCGTCGCCACCAGGCCAACGCTTTCATCGTCCAACACCTTCCTCAGTTTCAACTTCTGCGCGACCGTCGCGGAAAAGCGCCAATAACGTCAACGCTTCTTCGCTGTGCGCCACCCCTTTTCGCAGCGGCAACGACACCTGCGGCAGCGTCAATGCAAACGGTCGGCCTTCGCGCTCGCACTGCAAAATCCATGCGGTCAACCGCGACAAGCGCATTTCCGTATCAAGCGCCCCCGGCAATTGATGGTAAACAAGATGAATGAAATGCCGTCCCTCGCCACCTTCAAATGCTTTGGTGTACCAGCCAACTCCACGCGCAACCGCTTTCCAGGCCACCCGCTGCAAGGGATCGCCGCGCTGATACTCGCGCAATCCGGCAAGGTCTTCATTGCCGACGCGCCCCATTCCTGCGCCGGCTTGCGGATCCATTCCCTGCGGCAGCGATGGCGGCGCAACTTCCGGCGCCGGAAACACCAAGCCTTCCAGCGAAAAATGCACGTATGACCAGGCTCGCCACAAGCCCAGTGGTGCTTCCGTCGCCACGGTCAAGCGCCCCATCGGTAAACGACCACGCCGATACGTCGGGCACGTCAATGTTATCAGGCGCGTACTGGTTGCCGACAGATCGAAGCATTGCGGTGGCGTACCTTTCACCGCCAGTTGCACACGCTCACGTTCACGATCACCGCTTTCAATCGACACGGTAAACGCCAACGCCCCGCCGACAAACGCATGACCGGCGCTGATCGCAGTGATTTTCATACCGAAAAGATTACGGAACGTATGCGTCAACGTCGCCGCGAACACACCCAGCCATAAAAACGTAATCACAAAGCCAAGCGAAATCGCGTAGTTGAGCGACGTCAGTAACATCAGCGCGACCGTGAACAAAAAAAACAGTCCCCGTTTTGTCGGCAACAGATAAATGCGCCGATGACGCAAGGTCACCGTTCCTTCGTCATCGGGATAGCGGCGTTGAATCTGTCGCTGCCACCAACGACGCAGACCGTGTTCCGGCGCGGAAAAAGAGACGGCGATATCCGGCGTCATCGCAGTTTTACGGCAACGCGACCTGCCGCAACAACGCCCGCGCTTCCGATTGACCGGAACGCGCACTGCCTGTCAACCGGTGTCCCGCCACCGCCGGAAACACCGCCTGCACATCCTCCGGCACAACAAAGTCGCGCCCTGTTACCAACGCATACGCACGTGACGCCGCCAGCAGCATCAATCCGGCGCGTGGCGACAATCCATGCAACGCATGCGCGGGCTTGCCCTCACGCGCCGCACTTGGCGTCATCCCGCGTGTTGCCGCCAACAACGCCTGCACATAGTCGAGCAACGCCGGCGCGACATGCACACGTTCGGCAATCGCCTGCCATTCGAGCAACGTTGCGCCATCGGCCAGTGCCGTTATCTGCGCGATGCGTGCGCGACGATCACCGCCGGTCAACAATTCGCGTTCAGCCCGAACGTCGGGAAAGCCCACTTCAATCGCCATCAGAAAACGGTCGAGCTGCGATTCGGGCAACGGGTACGCTCCTTGCTGCTCCAGCGGATTTTGCGTCGCAATCACAAAAAACGGTTGCGGCAAGCGGTGTGTTTTTCCTTCTACCGACACTTGCCGTTCTTCCATCGCTTCGAGCAACGCGCTTTGCGTTTTCGGCGGCGCACGGTTGATCTCGTCGGCCAGCACCACCGATGAAAAAATCGGCCCCTGGTAAAAGTGAAACTCACGCACCGTGCCGTCGTAAATCGACACGCCCAACACATCCGCCGGAAGCAAATCGCTGGTGAACTGAATCCGCGAATACGGCAACCCGAGCGTCACCGCCAACGCCTGCGCCAGCGTCGATTTGCCGACCCCCGGCAGGTCTTCGACCAACAAATGACCACGCGCCAACAGACACGTCAACGCCAGCGTCAGCGGCGCATCCTTGCCGACAACAATTTCACCCAACTGCCGCAAGATAGCGCTGAAATCGGGAAGTCGAGAGACGGTGGAAGAAACAGCACGAGGGGCGTGAGCAGGCATGAGCATTTATCCGGTGACTTAAAGGACTGCGTAAACCTTTATTTTATCAGAGGTCAGGGATCAGGAATCGGGGATTTCACGCGAAAGCGCGAATCTGTAAACTCCTTCCCTTTCAAGGGGAAGGTCGGGATGGGGATGGGGTTACCAAGAATCATGGGCAGATCGGCGACATTGCGGCCGCGAACGCAGTGAAGCGGGAAACAATCCGGAAAACTCGTGCATCGGAACAGACAGCGTTTGTGCCTCCGCGTGATAGTTCTTCACATCTTCGCGTGAGATAATGCAATTTTGATACCTGATAACCCCATCCCCACCCCAACCCTCCCCTTGAAGGGGAGGGCTTTGACATCGTTCCTCCGCGTCACCGCGCCTCCGCGTGAAATGAGGTCGTTCTGATTCCTGATACCTAATCCCTGATCCCTGACAACGGCAACCCCGCTTCCACCAGTCCTGCCAACAGCCCCGCGCCATAGGGAATGGCCGCATCGTTGAAATCGTAGCGGCTGTTGTGCAGAACAAAACCGTCTTGTTCGCCACCGCCATCCTGCCCGATCCGCAAATACGCACCGGGCTTTTTTTGCAGCATGTAAGAAAAATCTTCGCTCCCCATCGACGGTTCAAGATCGTGAACAACGTTTTCTTCACCGAAAAGTTGTGCCGCAACACAAGCGGCAAATCGGGCTTGCTGTGCATCATTGATGGTTGCCGGATCAATCCGGTTGTAGCGCAACGTCGCCCTGGCGCCGAAAGCCGAAGCGACGGAAGTCACCAATTCGCGCAATCGCGCTTCAATCCGTTCCTGCGTCTCAGCGCGAAAAGCGCGCACGGTGCCGACGAGACGTGCGGTACGCGGAATCACATTCTCCGCGTCCATATTGCCCGCCTGCACACCGCACAAGCTAACCACGGCATGATCGAACGGGCTGATATTGCGTGCGACGATTGACTGGGCGGCAACAATGATGTGACCGGCCACCAGCACCGGATCAACGGTCAGATGCGGAAGCGCACTATGACCGCCGTGGCCTTCAATGTCGATGGTGATGTAGTCGCACGCCGCCATCACCGGACCGGGAGACACGGCCACTTTGCCCAACGGCAGCCCAGGCCAGTTGTGCAGCGCAAAAAGCCGTTCGACCGGAAAGCGCTCAAACAGCCCATCTGCCATCATCGCCTTGCCGCCGCCACGCCCTTCTTCCGCCGGTTGAAAAATCAGATACACCGTACCGGCAAAACGGCGCGTTTCCTGCAAATAATGAGCGCACGCCAGCAACATCGTCGCATGCCCATCGTGACCGCAGCCGTGCATACGGTCAGGCACTGTCGAGGCATGTGGGCGGTCGCCCTCCTCCTGCATCGACAGCGCGTCCATATCGGCACGCAAACCAATCGAATGCGGCGACGCTTCAAGCCCATGAATGACGGCAACAATGCCGGTCTTGCCGATTCCCGTATGGTGTTCAATACCCAGCGCCGTCAGACGCTCACTGATCCGTTGCGCTGTCCGGTGTTCCTCGAACCCCAGTTCAGGGTGCGCATGCAGATCGCGGCGAAAACGGGTGTAGTCGTCCTGCCAACGGCGGATGACTTCGCTCGGATGATCTGAGGAGAAAAACATGGTGAAAAATCCTGTGGCAAGGCGGCAATCGTCGCGGCAACAGGTCTGAACATAACAGCAACCGGAGAAAGGCGCAATGCGTTCATTTACTTTGCATAGTTCGCTCAAAAAAAACCTTTTCAACCCGCCCTTTCATGTAATAATTCCGACCAGCAGGCTTTCCCGCTGTATTTTTTCATTGCCCTTTGGAAAGGAAAAAAACATGGCCTCATTCCTCTATTTCCTGTTAGCACTCATCATCGTGGTCGGCGTTTTTCTGGCCGTGATTTACAACCGGCTGATCGCTTCCCGCAATGCGTTCAAAAACGCTTTTTCGCAAATCGACGTGCAACTGACGCGACGCTATGACCTGATCCCGAATCTGGTCGAAAGCGTCAAAGCGTATCTGAAGCACGAACACGAAACGCTGACCGAAGTCACCCGCGCCCGCAACATTGCCGCCGGTGAACTCAAAACCGCCGCCAGCGCGCCCGGCGACGCAACGCTGATGCAGCACCTGACGCAAGCCAACAATGCGCTGAATTCTTCGCTCGGTCGCTTGATGCTGGTCGTCGAAGCGTATCCCGATCTCAAAGCCAACCAGAACATCTCGCAATTTTTTGAAGAGCTGGCCAGCACCGAAAACCGCATCGCTTTTTCGCGTCAGGCGTACAACGATGAAGTCATGTCGTACAACACGCTGTCGCAAATCTTCCCGAACAACATCGTCGCCGGCATGTTCGGCTTCCGGGCGGCTGCGTTGCTTGAAGCGGAAAGCGAAAAACGCGAAACGCCGAAAGTCCAGTTCTAGGACTTTTCTTTCTTTCGCTTTTTCCTCTCCACGCGATGGATTTTTTCCGAAACCAGCGTGACGCCCATCGACAAACGCTGGTTCTTCTGGCGTTGTTTATTCTCATCGTCACGCTGGTCGTTATTCTCACCGCAGTGTTCGTCTGGTTGGGCTGTTCGCTGATCTCGCCCGAAAACCGGTTTTCCTACGCGGGCAACACCGCATTCGTTGTCGCGTTAATCATCGTCGGCGCCTGCATCGTCCGCAGCATCGAACTGCGTAGCGGCGGCGGCGCCGTTGTCGCTCGTCATCTGGGCGGTGAACCATTGCCCGCTTCCCGGTTGAACAATCCCGATCTTCAACGCTTCAGCAACATCGCCGAAGAAATGGCGATTGCCTCGCGCACACCGATGCCAACGCTATACTGGTTGCCCCACGAAACTTCGATCAATGCGTTCGTCGCAGGCTTCACACCCGCCGACGCCGTACTGGCCGTCACACGAGGCGCGCTGGAGCGTTTGAGCCGTGATGAATTGCAAGGCGTCGTCGCTCACGAATTCAGCCACTTGCTCAATGGCGACATGCGCCTCAACACGCAAGTTTCAAGCTGGCTCTTTGGTGTTTATGCCGTTTACGCTTACGGCTGCGGCATTTTGAAAACATCGCCGCTCGCTACCCGCCGCGAAGATGCTGCGTTTCGTCCCGCCGTCTGGCCTCTGGTTTTTATCTTCGGCGGCGCTTTAGCCATCATCGGCTATATCGGCAAGCTGGGTGGCCGCCTGCTGCAAGCCTCCATTTCGCGTCAGCGCGAATACCTGGCCGACGCTTCCGCCGTGCAGTTCACCCGCCAGACAATGGGGCTGGCCGGTGCGCTCAAAAAAATCTACTTCGATCCATCGCTGCTGCATACTCCGCAATGCAACTCCTACAACCATTTTTTTCTCAGCGACGCGGTTAGAACTTCTCGGCTTTTCGCCACCCATCCGCCGCTTTTCGAACGCATCCGGGCACTCGACGCCTCGTTCAACCCTGACGATGACCCACGTTCCGCATTGGGCGCCAACCTTGATGTTGATGCGCTGCATCGGGCGCTGCCGTTGTATTTCGCAGCAGGCGTCGGCGCTTCTGTCGGCGGACGCGAAACCGCTTTCACCATGCGCGACGGCCTGGCACTGCTCTTTGCCAACCTGCTGGAGACCGATAACGAAACCACACGCCGCCGCCAACTCGAAAACATCGAAGCCGACTGGGGCAACGATATCGCCTATCAAACCCGTATTCTTGAGCCGGATGTTCACACTCAGAAAATCTACCTGCGGTTGACGCGACTGCGTTTGATGCTAGTGCAGTTGCACACCCTCTCCATCGCGCAACAGCAAACATTGCGCCGCACCGTGCATGCCCTGATTGCCGCCGACGAGAATATCTCATTGCTGGAAGTCGTTATCGCTCACCTCGTCGATCAATACCTGCATGATATGGCGCACCCCGGCAGCGTTCGGGCAGTCGGCTCCCTGCATCTGGATGCGTGCGCAACAGAAATCGCGCTGGTAAAAAGCATCGTCCTCAACCACGCAAAAAAAATACCCGCGCAAGTTTCGCTTGATTCCATTGATCACCATGGAAAAACCTTGACGACAAACGCCCAGACCATCGCACAAGCACTTGATCGCTTGAATCGCCTGACGCTCGACGAAAAGAAAAACCTGTTTCAAACACTTTACGACGCTTGCGGCACACCATCGCAGGAACAACAGGAAATCCTCTCCCTCCTCGCCGCCTGCCTGCATGTTCCGCCGCTTGAAGCGATGGTTAGCTACCCCGGCAGTGACTTAACATTCGTTTAATCCTGGGTGCATTGAGTTGAATTTTTGATGTATCATAGCGCGCTATTGTCTTTGGTTACGAAAAAACATCATGCGCTACCGTTTACACCTTATAACTTCCGTTCTGATGGTCAGCCTGCTTCCGGCGCTTACCGCACAGGCTCAAAACAACATGACCTTTTACGGTGTGATCGACACCGGCCTCGAATACCTCAACCATGCTTCTCAGGGCAGCGGCAGTGTTATCCGGATGCCAACGCTCTCCGGCAGCGTACCGTCACGCCTGGGCTTCCGTGGTTCGGAAAGTCTCGGCAACGGACTCGAAGCCGTCTTCGTACTGGAGAACGGTTTCGCACCGGATCAAGGCGGAAACCTGCAAGGCGGTCGCTTGTTTGGCCGTCAGTCCACCCTCGGCTTGCGTGGCGCCTGGGGACAAATCGACATCGGTCGGCAATGGACAACCACCTTCCAGGCGATGATCGGTGCCGACGTGATCGGTCCATCAGCGTTCAGTCTGGCGTCGCTCGACAGTTACCTTCCCAACTCACGGGTCGATAACAGCGTTTCGTATTACGGCACTTTCAGTGGCCTGACCGTCGGCGGTGTTTACTCCTTTGGCCGCGATGCTTCCCCTGTCGGTAACTGCGGCGGAGAACAGGGTAACAGCGCCTGCAATAGCTGGTCGGCGCTGATCAAATACAACGCTGCCCAGTGGGGCATCGCCGGTGCTTACGAAGAAATTCGTGGCGGCTCCGGCGCTACGCCGATCACCGTTGTGCCGGGCGCAGCCGGTGTTGCCTTCAACCGTTCCAGCGATAAAGACCAGCGCTATCACCTGAACGGCTACGCCAAAATTAACCAAATCAAAATCGGCGGCGGCTGGTTGTACCGGAACATCGCCACCAACGCCCGCGACCTGCACACCAATCTTTATTACCTCGGCGCCAGCGTTCCGGTGCAAAACATCACCTTCGACGGTCAGGTGTCTTACATGGACAACCCCTCTTACGACAGCAAAGCGGCACTGTTCATCCTGCGCGCCACCTACGCCTTCTCGAAACGAACCGCCGCCTACATTTCGGCAGGATATATCAACAACCGTGGTAACGGCCCGGCCTATTCAGTCTCCTGCTCGTCGATGGCAGTCCACGCGCCCAATCCGGGACAAAGCCAGATCGGCACACTCATCGGGTTGAGACATGCGTTTTGATGACCGCGTATGGTAAAGTTGTGCAGCTCACTTTCCACCCCTCTCCCCTTGCGGGAGAGGGGCTGGGGGAGAGGGGAAAAAGTGTATGCGCTTGAACCGAAATCGCTTTAAGATGTAGGCTGGAATGAAGCGTAGCGCAATCCCTGCTTCCAACCATTTAAACCCATGCCCAACCCTCCGCAACTCACCCTCCCCACCGGCCACAACAAACTGCTGCTGCACTGTTGCTGCGCCACTTGTTCGGGCGAAGTCATTGCGACGCTCGCCGATGCGGAAATCGAGTTCAGCGTCTTTTTCTATAACCCGAACATTCACCCCGAGCGTGAATACCTGATCCGCAAAGAGGAGAACAAACGCTACGCCGAACAGCGTGGTATTCCTTTCATTGATGCCGATTACGATACCGACGTCTGGTTTTCCCGAACGAAAGGATTGGAGGATGAACCGGAGCGCGGCGCCCGTTGCACACAATGCTTCGACCTCCGGTTTGAACGCACGGCGCTCTACGCGCATGAACACGACTTCACCGTCTTTGCAACATCGCTCGGCATGTCGCGCTGGAAAGACCTCGATCAAATCAACGGTTGCGGCCAACGTGCGGCAAACCGTTACCCCGACCTCTTGTTCTGGACGCACAACTGGCGCAAAAGCGGCGGCTCGGCACGCGCCATCGAACTCGCCAAACGCGAACATTTCTATCGGCAGAAGTATTGCGGCTGCGTGTATTCAGGTATCAGAGGTCAGGAATCAGGGATCAGATCGTAGGGCGGATAAGCGAAGTGCAATCCGCCGAAACAGGAAACAAGAAAACATCATCTCACGCGAAGGCGCGAAGCCGCGAAGAAGAACAAACCCTCTCCCCTCGCGGGAGAGGGGGCTGGATTGCTTCGCTTCGCAATGACGCCGTTCCTCTTCGCGTCCTCGCGCCTTCGCGTGAGGTGGTTTTCATGGATTCTGCGACGTCGCTTCGCTCCGCGCAGAATGACGAAAATTTTTTCGTGACTTTCGTGCTTTTCGTGGTTAAAAGCTTTTCTGATACCTGATCCCTGACCTCTGATCCCTGCCCCTCGGCACCGCCGCCAGAAGTTGCCGGGTATAAGCACTTTGCGGATTCCGGTAAAGCGAATCGGTCTCGTTGATTTCAACAACTTCACCATCACGCATCACCATCACCGTATCGCACAGGAAACGCACCACCGCAAGATCGTGTGAAATGAACAGATACGATACGCCGAGTTCCGCCTGAAGGTCTTTGAGCAAGTTCAAAATCTGCGCCTGCACCGACACGTCGAGCGCCGAAACCGGCTCGTCGCAAATCAGCAATTCCGGCTCAACGGTCAACGCCCGCGCCAGCGCAATTCGTTGTCGCTGGCCACCGGAAAATTCATGCGGGTATTTGTCGAATGCGTCACGATCCAGACCGACGCGACGCAACCAATCGAACGCCAGCGCCGTCGCCGCTTGCCGGTCAGCGGCCTTCCGATGCAACAGAATCGGCTCAATCAAACTCTGCCCGACGGTGAAACGTGGATTCAACGACGCATACGGATTCTGAAACACGATTTGCATGCGCCGCCGATAAGGCATAAACGCTTTTTCCGGCAAAGCCGAAACATCCTGCCCATCAAAACGCACCGTCCCACCCGTCGCTCGATGCAAGCGCAACAATGTCAATCCCAGCGTTGTCTTGCCACAACCGGATTCGCCGACAATCCCCAGCGTCTCACCGCGCTGCAAGGAAAACGACACGTTTTTGACCGCCGGAATTTCGTGACGTCGCCACAAGCCTTCGCGTTTGAAAAAACTTTTCTTGAGGTGGCTAACTTCAAGCAGAGGCGGCATTTTGCCTCCCTCTCCCCTTGGGGGAGAGGGGTTGGGGGAGAGGGGTTGGGAAGGCTGCGCCTCCGCCATGAACTCATCAATGGTCGGCAAGCGCGGCGGCACATCGCTCAAGCGCGGACGACATTGCAGCAACGCTTGCGTATAACGATCACGAGGCGACGAAAAAATGTGTTCCGTTTCACCCGCTTCTCGAATCTCTCCATGCCGCATCACGATGATGCGGTCGGCCAGTTCCCCGACCAGCGCCAAATCGTGCGAAATGAACAGGATCGACATTCTGTGTCGCGCCTTGAGCGTTTTTAACAGCTCGACAATTTGCTGCTGCACGGTCACATCAAGCGCCGTCGTCGGTTCATCAGCGATCAGCAAGCGCGGCGTGCAGGCCGACGCCATCGCAATCATCGCCCGCTGTTGCTGTCCACCGGAAAGCTGGCTTGGGTAACGCGCCAACGCTCGGCGCGGTTCCGGCAAGCCGACTTCATCGAGCAATTCGACACAACGCGCTTGCGTCGCCGTTGCCGACATCCCTTTGTGCAAACGCAGCACTTCGGCGATTTGATAACCGACGGTGAACACCGGATTGAGCGACGTCATCGGCTCCTGAAAAATCATCGCCATGTCCGTGCCGCGCAAGCGCCGCCGTTCTTCGTCGCTGCTCCGCAAAAGATCACGCTCCCGATACATCATCCGGCTGTCGCTCGAAATTTCGGCGCTGAATTTCGGCAAAAGCCCCATCATCGCCAACGCCGTCACGCTTTTTCCGGAACCGGATTCGCCGACCAGCGCCACAGTTTCGTTTTCTTGAATCGTGAACGACACGTCGCGCACCGCTACAAACGATGCTTGCCGACGACGAAGAAACGCCACCGACAATTGCTCAACGGAAAACAGCACCGAAGACGTTTTCGCGGAAACGTTCATGACGCCACCCGTATTTTCGGATCAAGCGCGTCGCGCATCGCGTCGGTCAGCAGACTGAACGCGGTCACCAGCAAGGCCATCGCGCCGCCCGCCGCGACCAGTTCCCACCACCTTCCAAGAATCAGTTCTCGTTGCGCATCGTTCAACATCGAACCCCAGGACACCTCGTCAACCGCCACGCCGAAACCGAGGAACGACAAGATCACCTCTGCTTTGATGAAGCCGACCGCCAGAAGCGATACTTTAACAAGCACGACATGCGACACGTTCGGCAAAATGTGAAAGAAAAGAATTCTGCGGTTCGGAACGCCAAATGCGTGTGCTGCTTGCACATATTCACGTCCTCGATGTTTGATGTATTCGGCGCGAACCAAACGGAAGACACCGGTCCAGCCGGTCAGCCCCAAAATCAGAATGACCGTTGTCACGCCACGCTGTTGCAACACCGCCGCGACCGCCAGAATCAACAGCAAATAGGGGATGGCGTTAAACACACTGTAAAACCAGTTCAGCGCATCGTCTGTGCGGCTGCCGTAGTAACCGGCCAATGCGCCCAGCAATGTTCCAAGAAATGTCGCCAGCAATGCGGCCGTCAGCCCGACGATGATGGATGTCTGCGATCCTTTGATCGTCTTGGTCAATACGTCACGCCCCCA
>JAITMH010000140.1 GCA_031277445.1 Burkholderiales bacterium | reverse complement strand
CCCGATTCCTGACCTCTGATCCCTGATTAACTCTTTTCCTCAGAAGCCGTCGCCGTTTCGGGCGTTACCGGCGGCACGGTATCTCCGTTGATCATGGCTTTGATGTCATCATTAACGCCGTTCGGGTTATCGAGTTTGCGCTTCATTTTCTCGACATCCAGCGCGTTTTCCCATTTCGATATCACGATGGTCGCCACGGTATTGCCGACCAGATTGGTCAACGCCCGCGCTTCCGACATGAAACGGTCAATCCCCAGAATCAGCGCCAGTCCGGCCACCGGAATTTCCGCGCCCGGCACCGATGACAGCGTTGCCGCCAGCGTCACGAAACCGGAGCCGGTCACCCCGGCTGCCCCTTTGGATGTCAGCAACAAGACGGCCAGAACCATCAGTTCTTGCCCCAGCGTTAGCGGGATGTCGCACGCCTGTGCGATAAAGATCGCCGCCATGGTCAGGTAAATGGCGGTTCCGTCGAGGTTGAACGAATAACCGGTCGGCACCACCAAACCGACCACCGATTGTTGGCAGCCAAGTTTTTCGAGTTTCTTCATCAACTGTGGCAACACGGATTCGGACGACGACGTGCCGAGCACAATCAGCAGTTCTTCCTTGATGTATCTGAGCAGTTTCCAGAGACTGACGCCAACAAAGCGGCAGAGACTGCCAAGCACCACGAAAACAAAGAACAGACAGGTCAAATAAAAACACAACATCAACTCGCCAAGCGAAGCCAAACTGGAAACGCCTTGCGATCCGACGGTGAACGCCATCGCTCCAAAAGCGCCGACCGGAGCGAGCCGCATTATGAAACCGATAATGGCGAACATCACTTGCGCCAGACTTTTGATGCCTTTAACAATTCCTTGCGCCCGTTCGCCGACCACTGTCAACGCAAACGCAAACAGCAGCGAAAACATCAGCACTTGCAAAATGCTGCCTTCGACGAAGGCGCCGACCACGGTGTTCGGAATGATCCCAAGAAGAAAATCGACGAACGTCTTGTTTTGTCCGGTATTAGCGTATCTGGAGACCGCTTCCGCATCGAGCGTTGACGGATCAATGTGCATTCCCGTTCCGGGTTGCACGTTATTAACGACGACCAAACCGATAATGAGCGCCAAGGTCGTCAGCGCCTGAAAATAAATCAGCGTCTTGCCGCCGACCCGCCCGACTTTTTTCAGGCTTTCCATTCCGGCGATCCCGGTCACCACCGTGCAGAAGATGATCGGCGCAATAATCATCTTGATCAGCTTGATGAAACCATCGCCCAACGGTTTCATCTTCACACCGTATTCGGGCATGAAATGCCCTAACAGAATTCCCAGAATAATGGCGACAACAACTTGAAAATACAGCGCCTTATACAGCGCTTTTTTGCGCGGCTTTATTATTTCTTCTTGACTCACTTACAGTTCCTTCGGGAAACAGGCTTGTTGAAACAGCGCGATGATGCCACAAAAATGCTTTTTATTCCAGATAACGCGCCTGTAACGCAGCCCGACTGGTGGCGTCAAGCCCGAATTCTTCCTGTAAATAGCCGGAGATGTCGCCATAGCGTGATTCCATGGCATCGAGCGTCGCCTCAATGAATGTTTCGCGGGCGGAAAACACGCAAATCAGCGCGTTGTATTTTTCACCCATCCGATGCCGATCCACGGTCGCCAGCCAACGTTCACGGTACGAAGCCAGCGATGTTTCCGTCGCCATGTAATCTTCAACCACGGTCTGCCGCGTCGCGCCCAGCGCCAGCAATACAATGGCGCTGCCCACGCCGGTACGGTCTTTGCCGATCGCGCAATGCTGCACGAGACACGGCGTCTCCGACGCACACAACAAACGCAACAGCCGCCGATACGCCGGATTGCCGAACGGCAGCCGTTGATACAAATCCTTCATGAAGGCAGACGCCTGCAATTCATCAACCGTATAAGAAAGCAACTGCATCGGACTCGCGCCGTTTTCCCAGCACCCCGGATTTGCCGGAACACACTCGTATTGCACGCCCTGCCACAACGGGTCCGGTTTCCGCCGCGCTTCTGCCTCATCGCGGTAATCGAGTACATGCGTCACCGGCAATGCCGCCAATATTTCCACATCTTCCGTGGTCAGTTCATCCAGAACACCGGAACGGAACAACAACCCCGGCTTGACCGTCCGCCCGTCGGCCATTCGGCAACCGCCCAGATCACGAAAATTAACGCCGCCCTGCAAATGAAATTCAGGAGTTGTTTTCATCAAAGATTTTTAAGCGCCAAGATATGTCCGTTGTATTTCATCATTACGATTATGCAATTGTACTTGCTCGCTGCCGGAAAGCACTATTCTACCGTTTTCCAGCGCGTATATACTTATATGCTTCAACGATCATCAAAAGAAATGGCGCGGCCGCTCCCTCCTTTGCAAATGCCCTTTTCTTGACTCATAATTGCCGTCGCCAAAAATCACCGCCTGCACATGAAGCTCACCCCAACCCTTCCCTCTCCGCGCATCGGCTTCGTTTCGCTCGGCTGCCCCAAGGCACTGGTCGATTCCGAACTTATTCTGAGCCGCCTGAAAGCGGAGGGTTACGACATCGCCGAGAGCTATCAAGGCGCCGATCTGGTCGTCGTCAATACCTGCGGCTTCATTGACGCGGCGGTCGCCGAATCCCTGGATGCCATCGGCGAAGCCCTTGCCGAAAACGGAAAAGTCATCGTCACCGGCTGTCTGGGTGCGCGTGACGGCGGTTCCTTTGTGCGCGAGACTCACCCCCATGTTCTTGCCGTCACCGGCCCGCACGCCACCGATGACGTACTGCAAGCGATCCACGCCCATTTGCCGCGTCCGCACGAACCGTTCGCCGATCTCATCCCGCCGCAAGGCATCAAACTGACGCCGCGCCATTACGCCTATCTGAAAATCTCCGAAGGCTGCAACCATCGCTGCACTTTCTGCATCATTCCCAGCCTGCGCGGTACTCTTGATTCTTATCCCATCGGTAATGTTATTGGCGAAGCCGAAAAATTGTTGAATGCCGGTGTGCGCGAACTGCTTGTCGTCTCGCAGGACACCGGCGCTTACGGCGCCGACATTCGTTACCGCACCGGCTTCCATCGTGGTCGGCCATTGAAAACCCGCATCGCCGTTCTAACGCAAGAACTTGATGCGCTGGCCCGTCACCACCAAGCCTGGGTGCGGCTGCACTACGTTTACCCTTACCCGCACGTTGACGAACTCGTAGCGCTGATGCGCGACACGGCAGAAAAGGAAGGCGGGCTTCTTCCCTACCTCGACATGCCACTGCAACACGCCAGCCCACGCATCCTGAAAGCAATGCAGCGTCCGGCAGCGCCCGAAAAAGTGATCGACCGCATTCGCGTCTGGCGATGCGCCCTGCCGCAACTAACCTTGCGAAGCACCTTCATCGTCGGCTTCCCCGGAGAAACCGAAGACGATTTTTCAACACTGCTGCAATTTCTTGAGGAAGCGCAGCTTGATCGCGTCGGCGCATTCCCCTACTCGCCAGTGAACGGCGCTGCTGCCAATGCCTTACCCAACGCCGTTCCCGAAGAAATCAAACAAGAGCGTTTAGCGCGTTTCATGGAAACACAAGCCGCGATCAGCGCCCAACGCCTGCAAAACAAAATCGGCCAAACCATGACCGTACTCGTCGATCAACTGGCCGAAGCAAAACAAGGCCGCAAAAAAACCGTCATCGCCCTTGCGCGATCCGCCGCCGACGCCCCGGAAATCGACGGCCTCGTACAAATCGCCAATGGCCACCACCTGCTTCCGGGAACATTCATTAAAGTCAACATCGAAGCGGCAACGGAACATGATTTGATTGCTCGTGCGATCTGAAGCCCTGTTGCGGGAAGAAAAAAGCTTTAACCACGAAAAACACGAAAGGCACGAAGAAAAATTAACCGCAAAGAACGCAAAGAGCGCAAAGAAAAAGCTAGCCACGCGGAGGCGCGGAGAAAGAAAGCCCCCTCCCCTTCAAGGGGAGGGCTGGGGTGGGGATGGGGTTGTCAGGAATCAGAAAGGCGTCATTGCGAGGAATGACGCGACGAAGCAATCCATAAAAAACCGCCTCACGCGAAGGCGCGGAGAAGAACGATCCCCTCTCCCGCTTGCGGGAGAGGGGTAGGGGAGAGGGCTTTCTGGATTGCTTCGCTACGCTCGCAATGACGCCTTTTTTATATCACGCGAAGGCGCAAAGCCGCGAAGAAAAATACTCCCTTCGCCCCGTCATTCCCGCGAACGCGGGAATCCAGAAAAAATGTATACGAAAAGACAAAACCGTGTGTTTTTGCCGATACAAAGATTTTGAAGTTTGATGTTTTGGAAGGACTGGATTCCCGCTTTCGCGGGAATGACGGAGTTCTGATGCTTGATTTGACCTCTGATGCCTGGCCACGCGAAGCCGCGAAGATGCATTTTTAAGCCCCCTTTTCAAAGGGGGTGTCGGCGAAGCCGACGGGGGTTTGCCTTCGGAGCGCGGGCGCCCCGCCCGCAACCCCATCTCACGCGGAGGCGCGGAGAACGCGGAGAAAACATTCAGCCACGAAAGACACGAAAATCACGAAGAAAAATAGCTGTCATTCTGCGCGAAGCGAAGCGCGTCATCCTGCGCGTAGTCGCAGGACGCAGAATCCCTTCCGAGGTTTGCCCCGAAGGGGCGCAATATGAGTAACCGTCGGTGAAGCGAGCGCAGCGAGCGAAACCGGCGGCTCCAGACACGCTCTCTGTGGCCAGCCCTGCAAGGGCTGAA